>JARBUP010000092.1 GCA_029239575.1 Bacillota bacterium | reverse complement strand
AAATTAGTTCCAAATGTTGAAAATTTATTTATTAAAATAGAAAGTTTTTATGAAGAAGATAGCGCTTCAGTAACTTTGAAAGATGGGCATCTTAATATTGTAGAGATTTTAAAAAATAATAATTTAATTTATAAAAAAGGCGAATCGACAGAGTTAGAAGAAGAAAATATTATAAATAATTTTGAAAGTATATATAATTATGCAAATACGGTTAATATTGAAGATGTTAAATATTTGTTGGATAGACAAATAGAATATAACTTAAATATTGCTAAAGAAGGTTTAGAAAATGACTATGGCGTTAAAGTTGGCAAAACTATTTTTGCTAATCAATCCAATGATATTAATGAATTAGCAAAAGCGTATGCTGCTGCCGGTTCCGATGCTCGCATGAGTGGTTGTGAACTTCCTGTAGTAATAAATTCTGGAAGCGGCAATCAGGGTATAACAGTTTCATTACCAATTATAGTATATGCTAAGCATTTAAATTCATCACCAGAGGAATTATATAGAGCTTTAATTTTGGGAAACTTAATTGCCATATATTTAAAGAAAGGTATAGGCAAATTATCTGCATATTGTGGTGTAACATGTGCAAGTGCAGCAAGTGCAGCGGGTATTGCATATTTATATAAAGAATCTCTTGAAGTTATAGAAGCTACAGTTTCAAATTCATTAGCAACTATTTCGGGTATGGTTTGTGATGGTGCAAAAGCTTCTTGTGCATCAAAAATAGCAATAGCATTGGATTCTGCATTCCTTGGATTTAGTTTAGCAAAGGGTGATAATAATTTCAAGGGTGGAGATGGATTGGTAAAGTGTGACATTGATAGCACTATAAAAAGTTTCAGCCGCATGGCTAAAGAAGGTATGAAAGAAACAGATATTGAAATACTAAATATAATGTTAGAATGTAAGTAAACGATATTATGATATTTAAATAATACTTCTTCCTTTATATATGATACTAAAACATAAGGAAGGAGTATTTTATTAAAGGAGTGTTTTAATGACTGATTTTATAATAAGTATGTTCATAAAAGATTATGAAAATGTAAATGATCCAAAAGTTAGAGAATCATATGGTAAATTAGGAAGTATGATCGGCATAATTGCAAATATTTTTCTTAGTTTTAGTAAAATTACTATTGGTATTTTATTTAATAGTATTTCTATTACTGCTGATGGTGTTAATAATTTATCAGACATAGGTTCTTCTGTAATAACATTAGTAGGGTTTAAAATTTCTGGTAAACCGGCTGATAAAAAACATCCTTTTGGTCATGCGAGATTAGAATATATTGCAGGGTTTATAGTTGGGATAATTATACTTTTATTAAGTTTTGAACTTATTAAAGCATCAGTAGATAAAATAATTAATCCTAAAACTACAGTTTATAGCATTGTAATGATTTTCGTATTAATTTTGTCTATCATTGTAAAACTTTGGCTAAGTCATTTTAATAATAATATAGCGAATCGAATCGTGTCAACTACATTAAAAGCAGCAGCTATGGATAGTAAAAATGATGTTATAGCAACAATAGCTATACTTATTTCTGTTTTGATTTATAAGTTTACAAATTTTGAAGTGGATGGGTACATGGGCATATTAGTAGCATTATTCATTTTAAAATCTGGTATAAGCATATTAAAAGAAATAATGAACCCAATATTAGGAGAGCTGCCTGATGATAATTTTATTAGGTCTATTGAAAATAAAATATTAAGTTACAATGGAATTTTAAATATTCATGATCTTGTAGTACATAACTATGGTCCAAGTAAATATTTTGTAACTGTTCATGTTGAAGTAGATGCAAAAGAAAATATTTTGAAATCTCATGATATAATAGATAATATAGAAAGGGACTTTGCAAAAGATTTAAATATTAACTTAGTAATACACTTAGATCCTATAGTAACTGATGATAATGCATCCACAAAATTAAAAATTATGACTGAAAAAATTATTTATAAAATAGATAAAAGTCTAAGTATACATGATTTCCGCATTGTAAATGGTAAAACTCATATAAATTTAATTTTTGATGTTGTTCTACCTGTTGATTATAGTTTAAATTCAGATGAAGTGGTGAATAAAATAAAAAGTTCAGTTAAGGAAGAGAATGATATGTATTTTGCAGTAATAACCGTAGATAGAAATTATATATCTTCTTATATAAATGAGCCATATTTAAATTAAAATAATTAAAATAAACTGAATTAAAATATTTTTTTAAATATAAAAAAACAGTTGCATTTTTGATACCTGTGTAATATAATGATAGAAATTAAACCCAACTAAAATAGTAGGAAATACCAGGAAGAAGGAAAGTAATATATATTGAATTTTTAGAGAGAGTATCCAACAGCTGAAAGGATGCTTATTGGAAATATATATGAAGTGCCCTTTGGAGTACAGCACCGAATTACAGTAGGCTGCTGCGGAACTATCCGTTATAATAGTATAGCATGATAGTGCTTAAAAAGTGGGCGTATATGAAATATGCCAAAAAGAGTGGAACCGCGGATATACTCCGTCTCTAATAGTTTATTAGAGATGGAGTTTTTTTTATATAAAAAATTAAGCTATTATATATAAATATAAATGTTATTTTCAATTTTAGTGTTTAATTAAATTTTAGTGAAATTAAAAGGATGGTATGTTATGAATAATTATGACGCTTTAAGTTTAATAGGAAATACTCCTATAGTAAAAATGCCAGATGAAAATATTTTTATTAAAATGGAAAAGTTTAATCCTGGTGGAAGTATTAAAGACAGGGCAGCTCTTGGTATGATTATTGATGCAGAACAAAAAGGTTTGCTAAAAAAGGGTAGCACTATAATTGAACCTACAAGTGGCAATACCGGTATTGGGTTAGCTTTAATAGGAAAACTAAAGGGGTATAATGTAATAATTACAATGCCTGAATCTATGAGTGTTGAAAGGCGTAAATTAATTGGAGCTTTTGGGGCAACTTTAATTTTAACTGAAGGCAGAAGAGGCATGGCTGGAGCCATAGAAAGAGCTGTAGAAATGGTAAAACAGGACAAAAGTTACTTTATGCCAGATCAGTTTAATAATCCTTCAAACTGGGAAATTCATTATAAAACAACTGCAGAAGAAATTATTAATCAATTAAATGATTTAGAAATATTTACAGCTGCCGTAGGTACTGGTGGAACTCTTACAGGAGTTTCAAAACGATTAAAAGAATTTAACTCTAATATAATCGTTGCAGGAGTAGAACCTGAGAGATCTCCTGTTTTATCAGGGGGTAGACCATCTCCGCATAAAATACAGGGTATAGGAGCAGGCTTTGTTCCAGGAATTTATAACGGGGAAAATGTAGATGAAATTATAACCATAACTGATGAAGAAGCAATAGAAACAGCTATTGAAGTTACTCGAAAAACTGGAATTTTAGTAGGTATATCAACAGGATGTAATGTAGCTGCAGCAAGAAAATTAGCTCAAAAATATGGAACAAATAAAAAAATATTGACTGTTTCACCTGACGGTGGAGAAAAATATTTGTCAATAGTTAACTACAATTAATATATCTTATAAAAGAAAGGACTACTAATATGATAAAATTCATTAAATCCATTATAGAAGATATTGATTCAATTTTTGATAGGGACCCAGCAGCAAGAAATAGAATAGAAGTTTTGCTTTTATATCCACATATGAAAGCTTTGATTGCATATAGAATTGCAAATAAATTATATAAAAAACAAAGGTTTTTCTTGGCAAGGTTGATTTCCAACATAGCAAGGCATAAAACCGGCATTGAAATTCATCCTGGTGCTACAATTGGCAAGGGCTTGTTCATAGACCATGGCATGGGAGTAGTAATAGGTGAAACTGCTGTAGTAGGAAATAATGTAACCATGTTTCATGGAGCTACTCTTGGTGGAACAGGAAATGAAAAAGGAAAGAGACATCCTACTGTGGGAGATAATGTAACGATTGGTTCATCTGCAAAAATACTTGGCAATATTTATATTGCATCAGGTACAAAAGTAGGTGCTAATGCTGTAGTATTACACGATACAAATCCTAATTCAACAATGGTTGGCATTCCAGCAGAGGAAGTAAGGAAAAACAGCAAAATTATTAGCATGTATGATTATGTAATATAAAAGTAGGAAATCCCTAAGAAATTTTTAGGGATTTTTTTATGTTAAGAAATTAAATTTTATGAAAATTAAATTAGTTTTTTATGCGAAAGTAATAACAGGAATCTTTGTTAAATTATACAATTATTTTTGATAGCTATTAATAATATTAGGGATATATAAAAATATATTAACATATTATATTGTATAGCCAACATTACAACATAAAATGGGAGAAAAATAATGGTACAAATAAAACTATGGTTTTCTGATGAAGACAAACGTAATTTAATTTTTGTAATTATTTCTGGTATAGCTTTATTAATAAGCATTTTTAAATGGTTTGAATCAATAATTGCTTTTGATACATCATGGATAGCTATAATTCTTTGTGGAATTCCTATAGTTATAGGTGCTATTAAAGGGTTGGTGTTTGAACATGACATAAAGGCTGATGTTCTTGTATCTATTGCATTAATTTCTGCAGTATTTATTAAAGAATATTTTGCAGCTGGTGAAGTAGCCTTTATTATGGCAATAGGGTCCCTACTTGAAAACGGGACTGCAAGAAAAGCTCACGAAGGTATTGAGAAACTTATAAAACTAACGCCAAAAACAGCACGTGTTATAAGAGATGGTATTGAAATAGTCATTCCTTCCAATGAAGTAGTTATTGGAGATAAAATGGTTGTTCTTGCAGGCGAAACTATTTCTGTTGATGGGGTTATACTTTCAGGGCAGACAACAATAGACCAATCTATAATGACAGGAGAATCTCTTCCAGTAGAAAAAAATATAGGTGACTCTGTCTCAAGTGGAACAGTAAATCAATTTGGAACATTTACAATGGAAGCCACTAAAGTAGGAAAAGATAGCTCCCTTCAACGAATGATAAAACTTGTAGAAGAAGCTGATGCAAATAAAGCACCTATTATAAGCTTAGTTGACAGATGGGCCACATGGATGGTCTGGGCAGCAATGATAACTGCAATTATTACAGGTATTGTTACAGGAGAAATTATTAGAGCTGTTACAGTATTAGTTGTTTTTTGTCCTTGTGCATTTATACTTGCGACACCTACTGCGATTATGGCAGGTATTGGGAATGCTACAAAATTTGGTATAATAATACGGTCAGGCGATGCCCTTGAAAGAATATCTAAAATACAGCATATAGCATTTGACAAAACAGGTACTCTTACCAATGGAAAGTTAAAAGTTATTTCAGTACAAAGTTTTGACAATGAAATATCTGAAGAAAAATTAATGTATTATGCTTCAACCGTAGAGCAGCGATCCGAACACCCTATTGGAAAAGCAATTTTAAGTTTCATTAAATCAAAAGGTGTCAGTTTAGCTGAACCAAAGGATTTTACTTTGCTTGCAGGAAGAGGGGTAAGAGCTTTTGTAGATGAATTAGATGTTATAGTTGGTAAGGAAGATTTGTTAAATAGTGTTGGAATTAATGTACCAGAGAAAGTTAAAAAAGCTTCAGACATATATTTAAATGAAGGAGCTACTGCTGTTTTTGTTGGAATAAATGATAAAGTTACAGGATTTATTGTTCTGTCAGATACAGTTCGAGTAGATGCTGCTAAGATGATTTCGAGGATAAAGGAACTCAATATAGAACCAATACTTCTTACGGGTGACAATAAATCATCGGCTACACATATTGCAGATATTGTCGGCATAACAAATGTAAAATCAAATCTTCTTCCGGAAGATAAAATGAAAGCTATTAAGGAATTTGAAAATAATAAAAAATATGTTTGCATGATAGGTGATGGAATAAATGATGCCCTGGCCCTGAAATCAGCCTATGCGGGTGTTGCAATGGGTGGCATTGGAAGTGACATAGCAGTTGAGGCTGCAGATGCTGTTTTGGTAAGTGATGATATACAACGCATACCTTATTTAATGAAAATTTCAAAGAAAGTTATGAAGAAAATAAATGTAAATATTATTTTTTCCTTGATCTTGAATTTCATTGCAGTTATACTTTCTGTTATTGGAGTTTTAAATCCCGTATTAGGTGCATTGGTTCATAACGCTGGTTCTGTAGCAGTTGTTATTAATTCTGCTTTGCTTTTAACTGCAAATGACCAATAGAAAGACTCGAAGAGAAAACAAAGGGATGTTATATTGTGTATGTACAGCAAGCAAAATTAGCAGAATGTATGATTATGTAATATAGTTTGTCATTATTAATCTTAAATAAAATAATTTTTAAGCTTTAGTGATTTTTTATAAAGTATGATGCATGACGTACAAAAAAATATTTCTTGAAAAACTATTTACAAAATGTAAATACTGTGCTACTATTAATAAAAAATATTATGCTATTATTAATAAAAATTTAAATATTAAATTATGTGATGATAAGAACGAGTAAATATATGTATATTTTGTAGAGAGTGCATGTTTGGTGAAAATGCATATTTATTATATATTGAACACATCTTTGAACAAATACTGCGAAACCAAAAGGGAATAGTAGATTCGGCTTCTTGCACCCGTTACAGTGCTAAGGTATGATAGTACCTGATGAGTTTGATGTTGTGAGACATCAATAAAAAGAGGTGGAACCACGTGATTAATACTCCCGTCCTCTAGCGTAGCTAGACGACGGGAGTTTTTTGTTTTTAATAATGGCCAATATTAAAAAAATATTAAATTATAGGAGGATGTCATGTCAAAGAAAATTTACAAATTAGTGTCAGTTTTAATGTTATCAGCAGCAATTTTAGGTGTATTAAGTGGATGTGCTTCAAATAAAGAAACAGTTAGTGAAGAAGCAAATCGTCTTGAAGCAATTAAAGAAAGAGGTTATATAGAAGTTGCTACAGAGCCTTATTTTGCACCATATGAATTTATAGACCCATCAAAACAAGGTACAGAGCAATATGTGGGCAGCGATATAGAATTAGCTAAATATATAGCTGAAAAACTTGGAGTTGAGCTTCGCATAGTTCCGTTGGAATTTGCAGCAGTACTCAGCAGTATAACGGAGGGTAAATATGATTTAGCTATTTCAGCATTAGCATACACACCAGCAAGGGCTGAAGCTATGAATATGTCAAAAGGATATAATTTTACAGATGAAGGAATAGGATATGGACTTTTAATCAGAAAAGCAGATGAAGTAAACATAAAAAGTCCAGCTGATATTAAAGATAAAATAATAGTTGCTCAAAGCGGTTCATTGCAAGAACTGTTTGTTAATGAACAAGTACCTGCATATAAAGAGTTTAAAAGAGTTTCAGCAACAACGGATGGATTATTGATGGTTCAGGAAAGCAAGGCAGATGTTTGTGCAGTTTCAATAGATATGGCACAACTTTATATAGACGCAAATCCTGATGCAGGTTTGATGATTGTTAAGGATTTTAATTTTACAGTGGATGAGAGCACTCAAGGAACAAGAATAGGAATACAAAAGGGTGAAGATGAATTAACTGATGAAATTAATAAAATCATAGATGAAGTTGTAAGTAATGGACAGTTTAAAAAATGGCATGCTGAATATACAGAATATTCAAAAAGTCTTGGATTATAATTTGTGCAAAGTGACTTAATGATAGATAGGAGTGTTTAAATTGTTACAATCAATTATTAATCTTTGGAGTAAGTATGGCTATGTGTATGTAGATGGTTTAATAGGTACATTATGGCTTGCAGCATTAACGGTATTCGTGGCGACAGTGCTAGGAACTATTATTGCCATAATGAAATTATCAAAAATAAAAATATTAGAACTTATTACTTCTTTATACATTGGAATGCTCCGTGGTACTCCAATACTTTTACAGCTTTATTTCTTTTGGCTTTTGCTTCCTAAAATAGTGCCATTTAAATTAAGCGATACAGCATGTATTGTGGTTGCGTTGATTGTAAATGCAAGCGCCTATGTTGCTGAAGTTATTCGTGCAGGTATACAAGCAGTTGACAAAGGACAAAGCGAGGCAGCAAAAAGTTTGGGTCTTTCAAATTGGAATATGATGAGAAAAATAATATTGCCTCAGGCAATAAAAAACATACTTCCTGCCCTTGGAAATGAATATATATCAATGGTAAAACAAACATCCCTTGCATCTGTATTCTTTGTTCAGGAGCTGATGACATCGTATAAAACTGTACAGTCCGCAACATTTCTTGCTATACCTTCACTTGTAATAGTTGGTATAATTTATCTTGTTGTAACAAGTATTTTAAGCAAGGCCTTAAGCATATTTGAGAGGAGGCTTAATAATGAAGAGTAATGAGGTATTGATTCAAGTTGAAAATTTATGTAAATCATTTGGAAAATTAGAAGTTCTAAAAAATATTTCTGAACATATTAACGAAAGAGAAGTTGTTTCTATAATAGGACCATCGGGAAGCGGCAAAAGCACATTTCTAAGGTGTTTAAATCTTTTGGAAAAACCTACAAATGGGAAAGTAATTTTTGAAGGTGTAAATATAGCTGACAAAAATGTAAATATTGATAAGCACCGTCAAAAAATTGGCATGGTATTTCAGCATTTCAATGTTTTTCCGCATTTAACAGTAATGGAAAATATAACATTAACTCCAATCCTTGAAAAAAAGGTTCCAAAGGAAGAGGCGGAAAAGCAAGCATTGTCGCTGTTGTCCCGTGTAGGATTAGAGGATAAAAGAGACGTATATCCAAATAAATTATCAGGCGGTCAGAAACAGAGGCTTGCAATTGTAAGGGCATTGGCAATGGAACCTAAAGTTATATTGTTTGATGAGCCTACAAGCGCACTTGACCCTGAAATGGTTAAGGAGGTATTAGAAGTTATAAAAGACCTTGCTTTATCTGGTATGACAATTGTTATAGTGACGCATGAAATGGGATTTGCCAAAGAAGTAAGCGACCGAGTGTTGTTTATGGACGGTGGAATTATTCAGGAACAAGGGACTCCGGATTATATTTTTAATAGCGCTCAAAATCCGAGGACTATAGAATTTTTAAGCAAAGTACTATAAAGGGGAAAATGCATGAAAGATTTGGAATTTATTAATAAAGTAATTGAAAATAAACAGGATTTATTTAAAGATATAAGCAGTAAAATTTGGAGTTATGCAGAACTTCCATATGAAGAATTTAAATCTTCAAAGCTGTTGGAGGATACTCTAAAAAACGAAGGATTTACCATAGATTCTGGCATAGCTGACATGCCAACAGCATTTACTGCAAAATATGGTAGTGGCAAACCTGTATTTGGATTTTTAGGAGAATATGATGCTCTTGATATATTGAGCCAGGAAGCTTCATGTACTGTTAAAAAACCTATAGTGGAAGGTGCTCCTGGTCATGGCTGCGGACACAATGCTCTTGGTGTTGGATCTCTTGCCGCAGCTGTTGCAGTCAAGGAATATTTAGAAGAAAACAAAAAAGAAGGAACTGTAATTTATTTCGGATGCCCTGCTGAAGAAGGTGCTGGTGCAAAACAATTTATGGCAAGAGCAGGTGTATTTGATGAAGTGGATTTTGTATATAC
>JARBUP010000091.1 GCA_029239575.1 Bacillota bacterium | reverse complement strand
ATTATTAAAAAAATACTTCGGATATGAATCATTTAGAAATGGTCAAAAGGAAATAATAGATAGTATATTAGCTAAGAAGGATGTTTTAGCTATAATGCCCACAGGGGGAGGAAAATCTCTTTGTTATCAAATACCAGCTTTAATGATGGATGGGTGTGTTTTAGTTATTTCTCCGCTTATATCCCTTATGAAAGATCAAGTGGATACTCTTAAAGAGTTAGGAATACCTGCAGCATTTATTAACAGTTCTCTATCTATAAGTGAACTTAGACTAATAATAAGTGATGCTGAAAATAATAAATTAAAACTTTTATATGTTGCACCTGAGAGGCTTGAATCAGAAGGTTTTATAGAACTGTTAAAAAATATTAATATATCCATGGTAGCTGTTGATGAAGCACACTGCGTTTCTCAATGGGGGCATGATTTTAGGCCTTCCTATTTGAAAATAAAAAAATTAAGAAATCTTAACGGTGAGAAAATTGTTATAACAGCTTTTACAGCTACAGCAACTCCTTCAGTTAAAGATGACATAATAAATTTAATAGGTTTACAAAACCATTTCGAATTAATAACAGGATTTGACAGAGAGAATCTTAAATTTGAAGTAGTAAGGACTAATAAGAAATTTGCCTTTCTTTCGAAGTATGTTGAAGAAAACAAAGGAAAATCAGGTGTTATTTATTGCTTAACAAGAAAACTAACGGATGAAGTTTGCAGTAAGTTAGTTAAAGAAGGTCATAAAACTGTAAAATATCACGCAGGTTTATCAGATAAAGAAAGAATTAAAAATCAAGAAGATTTTTTATATGATAATGTAGATATTATAGTTGCTACAAATGCATTTGGTATGGGTATAGATAAGTCAAATATAAGGTATGTTATACATTACAACATGCCTAAAAATATTGAATCTTATTACCAAGAAGCTGGCAGAGCAGGACGTGATGGTGAAAACTCTGAGTGTATACTTTTATTTAGCCCTCAAGATATAGTGTTAAATAACTTTCTTATAGAAAACAGTATGGATGGAAAAGCAAAACCTAGTGAATATGCAAAGCTTAGGGATATGATTAATTTTTGCAATACGGATAAATGCTTAAGAAAATATTTAATAAGTTATTTTGATTCAAGTTATAATAAAGAAAATTGCAATAACTGTGGAAGTTGCTTAAATGAAATAGAAAGTAAAAGCATTACTGTTGAGTCTCAAAAAATTTTGTCCTGTATTTACAGAATGGAAGAGCGTTTTGGAAGTTCCGTTGTAATAGATGTACTTAAAGGTAGCAACAATCAAAGAATTAAAAATTTAAAATTTGACAAATTAAGCACGTATGGTATCATGAAAGAATATCACAAAGATACGTTAAAAGAAATTATAGATTATTTAATTTCCGATGGTTTTATTAATATTTCAGGAGATAAATTCCCTGTTTTAAATATTTCAACAACGGGCAATGCCGTACTTAGAGGAAAACTTGAAGTATTTATTAAAAAAGCATTAAGTAAAAAGGAAGAAGTAAATAATTCTTATGAATTTGATGCTAAATTGTTTGAAGAACTTAAAATGTTGAGAAAAGAAATTGCAGACAGTTTAAAAGTTCCGCCTTTCATAGTGTTTTCAGATGGTACATTAAAAGATATGAGTATTAAATTTCCTTTAAATAAAGTAGAAATGCTAAAAGTTTCTGGAGTTGGAGAATTTAAAGCAGAGAGATATGCTTCAAAATTTATTGAAGTAGTTCAAAATTATATTGAAAAAAATAATATTGATTTAAAAAATATAAAAATTGTTTCTGAAACTACTAATAATGAAGAAGAACAAGAAAAAAAAGAAATAAACATAAATAATGAAAAAAACCAAGAAAAAGAAGATACAAGAACTGTAACATATAAAATGTATGAAGAAGGCAAAACTATTAATGAAATTGCAGAAAAACGAAATTTAAGTACTTTAACTATTGAAAATCATTTAATGTATTGCGCAAAGCTTGGATTTCAAATAAAATATTCTGATTTTGTTAATGATGAAAATGAAGAATTAATAATTGAAGCATATAAAAAAATCGGCGGGGATAAATTAAAACCTATTAAAGAAGCACTGCCCGATAATATAACATATACAGAAATAAAGTTTGCTTTATGCAAATATATAAGGAAGGGGGACACACCTCTATAATAGGATAGTCGCTGTGGTAGAGGAATGTCCCCGTAAAAAGGAGAGCAAAATGAGTAAATTATTTATAGTTCCTACACCCATAGGAAATTTAAAAGATATGACTGAGAGAGCAATTGAAACATTAAAAGAAGTTGATTTAATAGCTGCAGAAGATACAAGACATACTCAACAACTTTTAAATGTATTTGATATTAAAACAAAGTTAATTTCATATCATAAATTTAATGAAATATCAAGAAGCGAAGAAATAATAAATGAAATAACAGTAAACAACAAAAATGTAGCCATAGTAACTGATGCAGGTACACCTTGTATTTCGGATCCTGGTTATGAATTAGTAAAAGCTGCAAGAGAAAATGATGTGGAAGTAGTAGGGTTAGCAGGTGCTTCTGCAGTTACAATTGCTTTGTCCATTGCAGGTATTGATACAAATGAGTTTTCTTTTTATGGATTTTTACCAAGAAAAAAGGGTGAATTACAAGACTCATTAAAAAAAATAATCAAGAATCCAATAAAAACTTTTATCATTTACGAATCTCCAAAACGAATAATAAATTTAACTCAAAATATTAAAGAAATTATGCCCAATGCAACTCTTTGTATAGTAAAGGAACTTACAAAATTACATGAACATGCATTTTACGGTTCTGTAGATGAAGTTTTAAATAAATTAAATAATTTTGATGCTGTTGAAAAAGGCGAATATGTAGTCGTAGGATACAACAACGATTATGTAGAACAAGATTCTTCTCTTAATGCAGCTGTGAGCATTTATGGAATTTTATTTGATAAAATAATTCAAAATGATATTTCTTTAAAAGAAGCTGTAGAGAAAATAGTTGAAGAAGGCATCGCAACAAAAAATGAAGCTTATAAAGCATCTTTACAAGTGAAAAAATTTATAGAAAATTTTTAAATTATTAACAGGGGGAAAATTTATGTTATTAGGTACAATAGTTAATTCATTAGCAATAATAGTGGGAAGTTTAATAGGATTTTTTTTCAAAAATGTAATTCCTGAAAAACTTTCTGATTCACTTTTGAAAGCTTCTGCCTTAGCAGTAATTGCAGTAGGAATTAAATTAAGTTTGCAGGGAGAGAATTTATCTTTGATGATTATTTCTGTGATACTTGGTACATTTATAGGGGAGCTTTTAAACATTGAAGATAAGTTGGACAACTTAGGTACATGGGTTGAAAGCAAAATAAAAAATAAGAAAAGCAATATAACACAAGGTTTTGTAACATGCACTTTAGTATATTGTGTTGGTTCCATGGCTATAGTTGGTTCTATTCAAAGCGGTTTAACAGGAAATCATGAAATTTTGTTTTCTAAAGCGGTACTTGACGGTATTATTTCCATAACTATGACAGTTTCAATGGGTATTGGTGTAATGCTTTCAAGTGTAAGTGTTTTTATATATCAAGGAACTATTACATTATTAGCTCAATTTTTACAGTCATTTTTAAATGATGTTGTAGTTAGAGAAATGACATCAGTGGGTGGAGTATTAATTATGGCTATAGGACTTAATTTTCTTGAAATAAAACGAGTAAAAGTAGGAAATATGATTCCAGCTGTATTTCTTCCTATTTTGTATTACATATTTTTTTAGTTGCGTATAGCAATTAATGAGGTGAGCAATTGAAAAAAAATAATCTTATAATAAATCCTTTAGTTGTTCTTATAATAAGTACGGTTTTTATAATATGCTGTATAGTTTTATCTGTTCCATTGTATATGGGATTTATTCTTGGAATTATATTTACATTCATAGTTTTATTTAAAAGTGGTTTTGAATTAAAATTATTAATGAATACAATATTTTCAGCTTTAAAACAAGTTAAACATTTATCTATTATTATATTAATGATTGGAGCTACAACTTCTATTTGGCTGTCATCAGGAGTTGTACAAACTATCATGTATTATGGGTTTGAACAAATAAAAGGAATTAATTTTTTAGTGGCAGCATTTCTTATAATGGTAGCAGTTTCTGTTTTTATGGGAACTGCAGTTGGTACAATAAGTACAGTTGGAATTTCTTTATTAGGAATAGGAAAGGGATTGGATATACCAGTTGAAATAGTGGTTGGAGTTTTAGTTTCAGGTGGTTTTATAGCGGATAAAATATCTCCACTTTCAGGACTTGTTAACTTAATTATGTCAACTGTAAATATAAATTATAAACAATATGTAAAGGGATTACTTATAACCTTAATTCCTACAATAATAATTACAGCTATTATTTATTATTTCATAGGAAAAAATTATACCTTTTCAGATTACAGTCAACTTGAATTTTATAAAACTGAAATTTCAAAAGTATTTAATACATCACCTATATTATTGATTTTACCATTAACAATTATTGTTCTTTCGGTATTTGGCCTAAATTCTGTTTTAACTATTTTTATAGGTGTAATATTAGGCTCCACTCTTAGCATTATATTTCAACATATGGATTTAGTTGAAGTTTTAAAGGCAATGGTTTACGGTTATCACGGAAACACTGCATCCCCAGAGCTAAATGAAATGCTTAACAGTGGAGGAATGTTATCCATGATAGAAGTTATCTTAGTAGTTGTATCAGGTGTTGTTTTAGTGAAGTTGTTTGAAACAGGCAATATACTTTTACCTTTAATGGATAAACTCTTGAATAAAGTAAAAACAAAAATAAGTTTAATTTTAAGGACTATGCTTGTAAGTAGTTTACTTACAATTATAACTTGTGATCAAACCACTGGAATAATACTTCCGGGAAGCGTAATGCAAGAAAAATATAAGGAATTTAATTTGGATAATACAGTGCTTGCAAGAATTATTTCTGATTCAGGAACAATCATAGCACCACTCATGGCGTGGAATGTAAATGCGTTCATTATTACACCAATTCTGGGGGTTTCTGCTAATGATTATGCCTTATTTGCAGTGCTTTGCTATATATGTCCTATAATAACAATCATAGTATCGTATTTACTGTACAATAATAAATATAGTATGTCAAAATAACATCTTATTTAAGGTGTTATTTTTTTATGTAAATTAAATAGAAAACGTAATCAGAATTATTTATTTAAGTCAAATAACAAAAAAATTAAGATAAAACGAAGTTTATGATAGGGTATTGCAATACAAAAAAAACGCTATATAATAATTATATAATGTAGCATAAATACATAGCTTAAATTATTTAATATAACACATTTAATGATTATGATATAGGATGGTGTCTAAATGCAATCTATTGCTTCAATAAAAGTTCTTACAAAAAATAAAAATGTATTAAGATGGGTAAATGAAGTAGTTAACATGACAAACCCAGATGAAATCATGTGGATTGATGGAAGCGCAGAACAGCTCAGTATGCTTAGAGAAGAAGCAGTTGAGTCAGGTGAACTTTTACCTTTAAATCAAGAAAAATACCCAAGATGCTATTATCATCGTACAGATGAAAATGATGTAGCAAGAATGGAAGATAAAACATTTATTTGTTCAAGAACAAAAGAAAATGCAGGGCCAAATAATAATTGGATGAAACCTGATGAAGCATATAAACTTGGTGAAGAAATATTTACAAATTCCATGGTTGGAAGAACTATGTATATTATACCATATTCAATGGGTCCAGTTGGATCACCATTTTCTAAAATAGGTTTTGAAATTACAGATTCAATATATGTAGTTTTAAACATGAATATAATGACGAGAATAGGCAAAAAAGCTGTAGATGTATTAAAAGATTCAAATGATTTTGTAAGAGGCGTACATGCTAAATGTACTTTAGATATAAATAATAGATTCATATTTCATTTCCCAGAAGACAATACAATATGGTCATGCAATTCAGCTTATGGTGGAAATGTATTATTAGGAAAAAAATGTTTTGCTTTAAGAATTGCTTCTTACCAAGGTTATAAAGAAGGTTGGATGGCAGAGCACATGCTAATACTTGGAATTGAAAATCCAAAAGGTGAAGTGAAATATATTTCAGCAGCTTTTCCTTCTGCATGCGGCAAAACTAACTTAGCTATGTTAATACCACCTGAAGGATACAAAACAAAAGGTTATAAAGTATGGACTGTTGGTGATGATATAGCATGGTTGAAAGTAGGAGAAGACGGAAGATTATGGGCTATAAATCCTGAAGCAGGTTTCTTTGGGGTTGCCCCAGGAACAAGTAGTTCTTCAAATTACAATGCGCTTATGTCAACTAAAAAAGATACAATATTTACAAATGTAGCAATAAATTTAGATGATAATTCAGTTTGGTGGGAAAAACTTGACAAAAATCCACCGGTCAATGCACTTGATTGGAAAGGAAATCCTTGGAACGGAAAAACTGCTACAACAAAAGCAGCCCATCCAAATTCAAGATTTACAGCCCCAGCTAAAAATTGCCCAAGTATTTCTCCTAATTGGGAATCACCAAGTGGTGTTCCTATTTCAGCTATAGTATTTGGAGGAAGACGTGCTAAAACTGCTCCATTAGTTTATGAATCAAGAAATTGGCAACACGGTGTATTTGTAGGTTCTACTCTTGCTTCAGAAACTACAGCTGCAGCAGCTGGAAAAGTTGGAGTTATAAGAAGGGACCCTATGGCAATGCTTCCATTTTGCGGTTATAACATGGGAGATTATTTTGGACATTGGCTTGAAATGGGTGAAAAAACATCTAACCCTCCAAAAATATTCCATGTTAACTGGTTTAGAACTGATAATGATGGAAACTTTTTATGGCCAGGATATGGAGATAACTTTAGAATTCTTGATTGGATTATAAAAAGATGTGAAGAAGAAGTTGAAGCAGTTGAATCACCTATAGGATATCTTCCTAAAGCTAAAGATATTAATCTTGATGGTTTAGAGATGACTGAGGAAAAATTAAATTCACTTCTTCATATAGATAAAGATTTATGGATGGAAGACACTAAAAATATAGAAGAATTTTATAGTAAATTTGGTGATAGATTACCAAAACAATTAAAAGACGAATTGAACTTATTAAAAAATAATTTAAAATAAAAAATTATAGCTGAGGTGACATTTCACCTCGGCTATTTTATATTTTTATCTTTTATAATTTTCTGCTTCATTTCCCAAAATAGAATATACATTACCTTTGTTGCAATAAATTGAATTAGAAGTAAATTCTATATCTGAATTACAATCATAATTATATTTTTCAATTATTTCTTTAGTATTGTGGCATAAATCATATCCGTCAAAAATAAATGATATATTTCCTTTGCCTTTAGAAAATGATAAAAGCTCTGCTGCATAATTCATGGAAGAAGCAACAGGAACTCTTCCTGATATGATGGAATTATCCCCTATAATTTCAGGAGCATCAAAAATACCACTCATTTTAGTTATATCTGCCATAATTCTTCCGCATAAATCCTTATGAGCTGTAATTTTAAAATTATAATATGGCTCTAACAATATACATTGGGCATTTTCAAGCGCATGCCTTATAGCTCTAAATGTGGCTTGTTTAAAATCACCACCCGATGTATGAATATGATGAGCGGACCCTTTTATTAATTCTACATGAACATCAGTAACTAAAGAGCCTGTGAGTACTCCTTTTTTAAATGCAGGCACTACAAGTTTTGAAATAGTTTTTTGCCAACGTGGGAGAAGTATATCGTGTTTTATATTGCTTTCAAAAGAAATTCCTGAATTTCTTTCAGTAGGTGATATTTTAAACTTTACTTCAGCATAGTGCTTATATGGTTCATAGTGTCCAAATCCATGTGTTTCATTTAATATTGTTTCTTTATATAATACTTCCGGTTGTTCAAAATCAACTATAATGCTGAACCGTTCGAGAATAGTGTATTTCAGTACTTCAAGTTGTATTACACCAAGAACATTTATTTGAAGCTGTTTTAAGTCATCATTCCATTCTACAAATAAAGATGGATCTTCTTCATTTAATATTTTAAATATATTATAAACTTCTCTTGAATTTAAGGTGTCATCATAAATTACTTTTGATTTTAATACAGGTTTAAGAGCAAAGTCTGTAATATCATTTGATATACCTAATCCTTCACCTACATAGGAATTATTGAGTCCTATTAAAACTCCAAGTTCACCAGCTGAAAGTGAATTTACTAATGTATAGGATGAACCATTGCATATTTTTATTTGATTTATTTTTTCTTCTGTTATTTCATCCTCTGTATTATGTGTTATTATATGCTTTGCTTTAATGATGCCTGATGTAATCTTTATAAATGTCAGCTTATTGTTGTTTTCGTCATGTTTTATTTTATAAACTACTGCACCGAAATCTTCATCTTGAAAATAATTTGTATTAATAAATTGATCTATGAATTTAAGAATTATATCTATTCCTTCATTTTTTAATGCTGAGCCGCAAAAAACAGGAAATAAACTGCACGAAGAAATCATTTTATTTAAAGAATTTGAAAGTTCATTGTAATTTAAATTTTCTTCATTTAAATATTTTTCAAGTAGAAGTTCATCGTGGTCACAAAGAAAATCTATTATATTTGAATTAAAGCTTTTATCATTAAATAAGGGATTAACGTATAATAAAGAATCTTTATCAGCAGGTTCAGAAAACATGCATATATTATTTGTAAAATTCAGAGCTATATCATTATATACTTTATTAAAATCAGCGCCAGTTCTATCAAGTTTATTTATAAAAAATAAGGTTGGCACATTATATTTTCTAAGAAGTTTCCACACAGTTTCGGTATGTCCTTGAATTCCTTCAACTGCGGATAATATAATAATAGCAGCATCAAGTATTTTTATAGAACGCTCCATCTCAGAAGAAAAGTCAACATGTCCAGGGGTATCTATTATATGTATTGTAGAATTATTATAATTAATAGTGGCTTGATCTGAAAAAACTGTAATACCTCTTTCTTTTTCTATGGAATGGTAATCAAGAGTAGTATTTTTATTATCCACTCTTCCAGCTTGGCGTATTGTATTAGTATTAAATAATAATTGTTCAATTAAAGTTGTTTTTCCTGCATCTACATGTGCAACCATTCCTATTGTTTTGTTCATAATTACTCCTTAAATTAAATCTCTTTTCATTATATACTCTGTATACTGTGTTTTCAACAAATTATGCTATGTAAAGCATACTAATTATAAAACTTAAAAAAGTTTTTATAAAAACTATTGACAATGGAAAAAAAATGATGTATCATAACAGAAATATAAGAAATAAAGCGTTGAAGCAGAGAAAATTATTTCAGACGTTTACAGAGAATTGGTGGTGCTGAGAGCCGATGACGAAGAAATATAATATACACTGTTGAGCAGGTTTGTTCAAAGGATTACCCGAGTAGACAAACACGTATACCTACGTTACAAGGTTAGAAGTTGTTAGACTTCAATAAGTGATGATTTTTTATCATAATTAGGGTGGTACCGCGGATCTTTCGTCCCTATAAGCACAGTTGCA
>JARBUP010000090.1 GCA_029239575.1 Bacillota bacterium | reverse complement strand
TTTGCGTTTGAAATAGTATCCTTTCTTATTTTTGTTAAAGAACATAAAAAAATTAGAACTATCTTATATGTTATATCAGCAAATACTTTTAGCTTAATTGTTGGTGGTTTCATTATTACTATTCTGCCTATTTAGACAAAATGATAGATCAAAGGAAATGAGAAAATACAATATTAAAGTATGGATTTTGTAGAGTATCAAGATATAAAAATAAAATAAATATGAATAAAAAGGAGATCTAAAATGGAAAATATGCAATACATTTGTGCAAAATGCGGCAACTATGAATATGAATCAGATCAATTTCAAGCAACTGGAGGAAATTTTGCTAAGATATTTGATATTCAGAACAAAAAATTTATAACAGTTAGTTGTAAAAGATGCGGTTATACAGAATTATATAAATCCATGTCATCGGATGGATGGAATATATTAGATTTTTTTACTAATTAACAAAAAATGTATAAAAGAACGGATATAAAATACAATATGATTGTTTTTCAAAAAGTCGTTTAACGACTTTTTTTTATAAAACGATTAAATAAAATCTATAAAATATTTAATGATTATATTATTTAAATAGATTTAATGATAAATAGCAGATTAATAGGGTATATAATTAATGGTATTAAAAAATTTTTATGGAGGTAATTATGCGTATTGTTATAATTGGAGCTGTTGCTGCTGAAACTTCAGCTGCAACAGCAGCAAGAAGAAACAACAAAGAAGCTGATATATAACAAGTAAAGTTGTATATAGACCGTTGGGTTCCACAGCAAACAAGACTGGAACTGTAGCTGGAAACAATATAACAGGCAATGAGGATGAATTTCGAGGTATACTTGGTACTGGCATATATAGGATATTTGATTTAACCTTAGGTCAAACAGGGTTCTCTGAAGAAGAAGCAATTAAACAAGGTTTTGATGTTGCAATATCTTTAGATAAAAAAGAAAATAAACCTGAATACATGGGGGGCAAGCAAATAATAATTAAAGCAATAGCTAATAAAAAAACAGGTTTGCTTTTAGGTGGTCAAGTTATTGGATATGAAGGCGTTGATAAAAGATTAGATGTACTTGCAACAGCCATAACATTAAAAGCTAAAGCAGAAGACTTAATACATCTTGACCTTGCATATTCACCACCATATTCTCTGCCAAGGGACCCTCTTTATTATACTGGAGTAAAACTTAAAGCTTTGTTAGATAAATAAGAGAAATAATATAGGACAAAATTTTTATAACTACATTACTATTAAGTTAACATGAACGGTTGTTTATGAATTATATATTTAATAAATATTACAAAGAAGCAGACATTTTCAAAAAATTTTGAGAATAGTGGTAATTTTTCAATTTTTAAAAAAGCATATTTGTATAAGATATATTAGACAGGGGTCATTGAATTTTTCTTGTAAATATATTGTTATAAAGTGGTTGCTAAAATACAAGTGAGCATTAATTCTATTTTTTAATAAAATTTTCAAATTTTGATTTAAATCATGTTTTTAATTTCGATTTCTAATTATAATAACATCATAAGAAATAAATAATTCAAAAAATGATTTTTACAAAAGTTAAGATTGAAGCATAAAAATTATATTAAAAAATGGAGGAATAAAATGAATACATTTAATAGTTCACAACAAATAGGCGAAATAGTAAACAAATTTCCAAAGGCAGCAGAAATATTTAAAGAATATAAAATAGATTTTTGCTGTGGAGGAGATAAGCTTTTAAAAAATGTAATCGAAAAACAAAACTTAAATGAAAAAGAAATAATGGACAAAATTAATAATATGTATGAAGAATTTTCAAATTCTGATGATAAAAATTGGGTGGATGCTTCCCTTGAGGAATTAGTAGAACAAATTGTAAATAAGCATCACGCATATTTATGGGATGAACTTCCTAAAATAAGCAAGCTTGCAACTACAATTTTAAGGGTGCACGGAGAACATCATCCAGAGCTATCTAAAGTGCATAAATTATTTCACACAGTTAAAATGGATTTAGAATCTCATTTAACAAACGAAGAAACTATCCAATATCCAGCTATTAAGAGATATATCAATTCAAAAGATGAAGCTGATTTGGATAAAGCAATAAAAATTATAGATGATTTAAAAGATGAACACACTGGAGCTGGAGACATATTAAAGCAATTAAGAGTTGTTACAAATGATTATGAAATTCCAAAAGATGTTTGTGAAACTTTTATATTAACATATGCTAAACTTCAAGAAATGGAGTCAGATATATTTCAACACATTCATTTAGAAAATAATATATTGTTCCCTAAACTTGAAAGCCTAAAAAAATAGTACTAATTAATAATACTAAATGCCTTATTTAATTATTATAAGGCATCAGCCCATCGATAAACCCCTAAAGTGTCATTCTGAACGCAGTGAAGAATCTATTAATCATTGAAAAATAAGATCCTTCGCTATCGCTCAGGATGACAAAATTTAAAATAATACTTTGTCATCAAACGAATGCCTTATTTTAATTATTATAAGGCATTCTTTTTAATCGTTAAATTTACTTATGTCTATGTCATTCATGATATAGCATTTGTTTAGTCTGTCATCCTGAGCGTAGCGAAGGATCTTTATATATTAATTATTATAACTACGTATTTCCTATAAAAAACAATTTATTAAAGTATAAACATTAAAAATTTTAAATTAATATAAACATAAATATTGACAATAAGTTTTTGGATATATATAATAAATTTAATATTAAATAAGAATGTTGAAGGAAAGTAGTAAGCATTATATTATTTCAGAGAGTCGATGGAAGGTGCAAATCGATATAATATGTTGTTGAATCCGTTCCTGAGTTTTTTAGGGCAAGAATCATATGATTATAACCTAAGACGTATAATTGCGTTATAAATTACTAAGAGGTTTTATTAACAATTAGAGTGGTACCGCGAGCAACTCTCGTCTCTAAAAAGAGATGAGAGTTTTTTTGTACTTAAATTTAGTAAAAAGCATAAGAAAAAACATAAAAGATTTGTTTGTCATAAGTTAATTTTAATTCATAAAAACTACGTTATTAAAATTAAGTTATAAAATATCTTAAGTTTTAGGAATTACAGCTTAAAATTGCATACACAAAATAAATAAAACTTATAAATTTATATAAATGAAAGGTAGGTGAATACCTGATTCTTATTATATTGAAATAATTATCTATTATATGGTGCTACCCAAAAATTGCATATATGTCATTCCTTCTCTATTTCTCAGGATGACAAGTAGCAGAAATTTAATTTATTGGGTTAGAATCATTATACTTAATAACATAGATATAACTAATAGCAAAACTATGAAATTAAGATAATATGCAAATAGTAAGTAATCAGTTACAATGCACAAAAAACTATTTATACCAGGACCTATAGAAGTAAAAGAAGATGTCCTCGAAAAAATGTCAACACCAATGATAGGCCACAGAAGTAAAGAAGCTTCAAAATTACAAAGAGATATAAGTGACAAACTAAAGAAACTTTTTTACACAGAAAACGAAATTTTGTTGTCCACATCATCAGGTAGTGGATTGATGGAAGGTGCTGTTAGATGTTTTACTAAAAAAAGAGCTGCTATATTTTCTATTGGATCATTTGGAGACAGATGGTTCGAAATGGCAGAGTCTAATGGAGTTGAAGCAGATTTATTCAAGTCTGAATTAGGCAGTATAACAACACCTGAGATGGTTGAAGAAGCTTTGTCAACAAATAAATATGATTTAATAACAATAACTCATAACGAAACATCCACAGGAGTAATGAATCCAATAGAGGAAATAAGTAAAGTTGTAAAAAAATATCCAGATGTAATATTTTGCGTAGATACAGTAAGTTCAGCAGGTGGAGCGAAAATTGAAGTTGATAAACTAAGTATAGATGTATGCATAACATCATCTCAAAAAGCATTAGGGCTCCCTCCAGGACTTGGTATTTGTACAGTATCAGAAAGAGCTATTGAAAAAGCAAGAACTGTAAAAAATAGAGGATCTTATTTAGACTTTGTACAACTTTATGACACCATAAAGAAAAAGGATTATCAATATCCTTCAACACCTAATTTATCTCTGATGTTTGCTCTTGATTATCAGCTTGATAGAATACTACAAGAAGGTTTAGACAATAGATTTAACAGACATCTTGAAATGGCTGAGTATACAAGAAATTGGGCAAAAAAATATTTTGATTTATTTGCAGAAGTAAAAAGTGCATCTTTAACTCTTACAACTATAAAAAACACAAAAAATATAAGCGTTAAGGATTTAAATGCAGAACTTGGCAAAAGAGGATATGCTATATCTAATGGATATGGAGATTTAAAAGAAAAAACATTTAGAATTGCACACATGGCAGATTTAACATTAGAAGATGTAAAAGAACTTTTAAATGTAATTGAAGAAATATTAAGTTTAAAATAATATACAAAGTTCTTCATAAACAAATGAAGACTTAGATTATTAATAACCCTTAAAGTGTCATTGGGTTAACAAACTAAGCTATAACGCAAATTGAGAATCATGATTTTGGTTCACTCTTATCTGAATTCAGTGAAGAATCTATTAATCATTTAAATAATAAGATCCTTCACTAAGGTTCAGATAACAAAATTAAAAATAAAATTAATACTTTGCCATCAAGCTGTGTCTTCATTAACAAATGGAGATTTTTTTAAATATAATTATTTGACTAAATTAATTTCATATAGTAATATAAGCAACATAAGAGAGGGAATTATGTACGATTTAAATAAAATTAAAGATTGCTTAAATACTAAGTATATTGGTCAAACTATAATTCAATTTGATGAATTGAAATCAACATTTGCAAAATCAAAAAATATTTTTGATACATGCCCAAATGGTGCAGTTGTTTTATCTGAAAATCAGTTTAACTGTAGAATTAGATTCAATAGAAAATGGATTTCAATGCCTGATAAAAACATATACTTAAGCATAATATTAAAACCATACCATGATAATTTTTCAATACCAAAGTTTGAAGCAGTTACATGCGCATGTGTACACGAATCAATTAAAAATTTATGCTCAACTGAATGCCAAATAAAATGGCCCAATGATTTATTTATTAATAATAAAAAAGTAGCAAGCATTTCCTGCGAAGAAATAAAAATTAAAAATAAAATCGAAGGAATTATTATTTCAACATCTATTAATGTTAATGATTTTGATGAAGAAAGTGAAAACAACCAAAATAATAAATATAAAATAGAAGATAATAATGTTATAAATAAAGAATTTAATCAAGAATCATTAGAATTAAAAGAAGAAACTGATTCAGTGATATATAATGAATTTCATGAAATAAAAAAAAATGTAACATCTATTAAAGCAGAGACAAAAATCAAAGTAGACAGGGATCAACTAATCAGTCAAATTTTAAATAATTTTGAAAGATACAATGAAGAACTCATTAATAGCAACAATACAGATACAGCAATAAATATTTGCAATACATATTCCTTATTAAACGGCAATGAAATTTCAATAAATAAATATAAGAAAAAGTCTTTTAAAAAATTAATGGTTAAAAACATTGATTCAGAAGGATGGCTTATAACAATTAATGAAAAAGGAAACGAAGAAATTATCAATTCAGGAGAAATTACTATTAGATATGAATTACAAAAAAATTAAAATAGGAAATATAGAACTTGAAAATAATGTTTTACTTGCTCCTATGGCAGGTGTAACTGATATATGTTTTAGAACAATATGCAAAAGTTTTGGTGCTGCATTAGTATACACTGAAATGGTAAGTGCAAAGGGCTTATATTATAAGGATTCAAAAACAAAGGAACTGATGAAAATAAATCCTAATAATAGACCTGTAGCTTTACAGATTTTTGGTAGTGATCCAGATATAATGGCATATGTGGTAGAAACATATATTAATGAAAGAACAGATATAGATATTATAGATATAAATATGGGTTGCCCTGCACCTAAAATAGTAAAAAATGGTGATGGCAGTGCCTTGATGAAAAACACGGAGCTTGCAGGTTTAATAATGAACAAAGTAAAAAAAGTATCTAATAAGCCTGTTTCGGTTAAGTTTAGAGCAGGATGGGACCCAAACAGTGTAAATGCACCTGAATTTGCAAAAGTCATGGAATATAACGGTGCTGATTTAATTGCAATACATGGTAGAACAAGGGAACAATATTATACAGGTAAAGCAGATTATGATGTGATTAAAGAAGTAAAAAAAAGTGTAGAAATTCCTGTTATAGGCAATGGAGATATATTTAAACCTGAAGATGCTCTTAGGATGACAGAACAAACAAATTGTGATGGTGTTATGATTGGAAGAGGAATATTCGGCAATCCATGGCTAATTAGCAATGTAATAAAAGGTTTAAATGGGAATTATGATTATTACGAACCAACACCAATAGATAGAATTCAAATGTTAAAAAAACATACAGAAATGATGCAGCAGGAATATGACGAGAAAATTGCTGTATTAGAAATGAGAAAACATGCTGGTTGGTATATTAAAGGAATGAAAAATTCTTCTGAAATAAGAAGTAAAATAAATAAAATCACAGAAATTAACGAACTATTCAATTGTTTAGATTCTTATTTAAAAAATTATGATTATTATTAAAAAAAGCGTATATTAAAAACAGTTCTTGACAATATATATATACTTTATTATAATATTCTAATTAATTATAAAGTAATAACATCAAGTTATCATATTATTTTATTTTATTAATACAATGAATATAT
Source organism: Bacillota bacterium (assembly GCA_029239575.1). Taxonomy (GTDB): domain Bacteria; phylum Bacillota; class Clostridia; order Tissierellales; family Sedimentibacteraceae; genus Sedimentibacter. The sequence continues at coordinate 2,903 of JARBUP010000090.1, read as the reverse complement.
ACATTGGACAACAATATAATATGTTAATAAGTAATGCAGAATTTTTAATATTAACACTTTTTAAAGGAGCAATAATATGAAAAATAATGAAACATTAATTACTGCAGAGGGTTTGGAAAAATTAAAAATCGAATTAGAAGAGTTGAAGTTAGTAAAAAGAAAAGAAGTATCTGAAAAAATTAAAATAGCTTTAGCTTTTGGGGATATTAGCGAAAATTCGGAATATGACGAAGCTAAGAATGAACAAGCAGCAGTTGAATCACGTATTGCAAAACTTGAACTAATGATAAAAAATGCTAAAGTTATAAAAGAATCTAAGCAAAAGGGAATTGTAAGTATAGGTTCTAAAGTAACTATAAAGGATTTAGAATTTGATGAAGTTATGGAATACACTATTGTAGGTTCGGCAGAAGCAGATCCTTTTGAAGGAAAAATTTCAAATGTATCTCCATTGGGCAAAGCATTATTAGGCAAAAAAATTGGAGAAATAATTGAAGTTGCATCTCCTGTTGGAGAGATGATAAAATACGAAGTACTAACAGTTTAAAAAATTGTTAGATATTTTCATATAAAAAGTTACATATAATAACAAATGAAAAATTAATATAAACAATGGATAAGGTGGTGTAGGAATTGAGTGAAATACAAAATTCGGGAGATTTAAGGCAGGTAAGAGTAGATAAGCTTAAGGATCTTATAAACGCAGGCAGGGATCCATACAAGGTTTCTAAATACGACGTAACAGATAACTCAAAGTACATAAAAGATAATTTTGAACAAATGGAAGGTAAAAAAGTTTCTATAGCTGGAAGAATTATGTCTAAAAGAGGCCAAGGTAAAGTTGGTTTTTATGATGTACAGGACAGCGTTGGAAGAATTCAAATGTTCGTAAAAGAAGAAGCAATAGGTGAAGAAGAATACAAGTGGTTAAGAACTTATGATATTGGAGATATAATAGGTTTTAAAGGTGAAGTATTCAAAACTAAAATGGGTGAGGTTTCTGTAAGAGCAGAAGAAGTTAGTCTTCTATCTAAGTCTTTACAAACATTGCCTGAAAAATTCCATGGATTAAAAGACCAAGATATAAGATACAGACAAAGATATGTTGATTTAATAGTTAATCCAGAAATTAAAGATGTATTTTTAATGAGAAACAAAATTGTTAGAGGAGTAAGAGAATATCTTGATAATGCTGGATATTTAGAAGTAGAAACTCCAACATTAAGCCCTATAGCTGGTGGTGCTAATGCAAGACCATTTATTACTCACCATAATACCCTTGATATAGATATGTACATGCGTATTGCTAATGAGCTTTTCTTAAAAAGATTAGTAGTTGGTGGTTTAGGTGATGGCGTTTATGAAATGGGAAAAATGTTTAGAAACGAAGGAATGGATACAAGACATAATCCTGAGTATACTGCCATAGAAATATACAAACCATATGCTGACTTTAATGATATGATGGATTTAACAGAAAACATAGTTGCTCATTGCGCAATGAAAGTTCATGGAAAAACTAAAGTTGATTATCAAGATAAAGTTATAGATTTTACTCCACCTTGGAGAAGAGTAAAAATGCAAGATATGGTAAAAGAATATACTGGTGTAGATTTTGATTTAATTGAAACAGATGAAGAAGCTATAAAAGTAGCTAAATCAAAAAGAATAGAAATAAAACCTTTAATGACAAGAGGTCATGTAATAGCTGCATTGTTCGAAGAATTCTGTGAAGAACATTTAGAGCAACCTACATTTGTTACACATCATCCTGTTGAGATATCACCTCTTGCAAAACGTAATATGGAAGATCCAAGATTGACAGATAGATTTGAAGCTTTTGCAAACACTTGGGAAATAGCTAATGCTTTCTCAGAGTTAAATGATCCAATAGATCAAAGAGAAAGATTTGAAGAGCAAGTTAAACAAAAAGAAGCTGGTGATGATGAAGCTCATATGATGGATAACGACTTTATTAATGCAATAGAAGTTGGATTGCCACCAACAGGTGGACTTGGTATAGGCATTGATAGAATGATAATGCTTTTAACTAACCAAGTATCAATAAGAGATATCATATTATTCCCAACAATGAAACCAATAGATTAATAGTAATTATAAAAGGTCCTACGAAAACAGATTTTTTATATACATAGAAAGCATGGTAATTGTCTAAAAAAACTACCATGCTTTTTAAATTGAAATATAATTGAAAAGGCATTGCCGATATTGATTAATGATGCTATATAGATATTAGATGAGTCTTGTATATAACTATCAGTATGAAAGCATATGTAGGTCTTATCTATTAATTCTATTTATAACTTATTATTATACTTTTAAACATAGAAAACTTTTGAATTATGTATATAGAATAATGAATATTAAAAACATAAATGGATATCATAACTTTCGTGAGTTTGGTATGAAGCAGATAGCTCTTTATATTAAATAAAAAGAATTGAAAATAAAATTCAAAAACAGTTGACATAAAATTTTAGATATGATATTATAACTAAGTTGTCCCAAGCAAGGGATGACGGGTAATAAAAAAGTAGTTTACATTAACTAAAAACTGTGCTAAACTATCTAAGTTCTTTAATTAGAACGAAAATAAATAATTAATTAAAGTGGTTGACAACATTTAAAAGATGTGATAAACTACAAAAACCGTTTTAAAAGAATGGTTGGTAAATAAAAAGTAAATAATTAGTAAAAAAACAAGTGAAAAAATAAGTAAAAAAACACTTGACAAATATCGACAAACACGATATACTAATTAAGCTCTCAAAAAGAGCGATACAAAAAACTGAACATAGACAATAAAACAGCATAAGAAACCTTTGAAAGTTCTAAATTAAATTTGAACAAAAAAGTAAAACAACAACAATGAAGCTAAGCGT
>JARBUP010000089.1 GCA_029239575.1 Bacillota bacterium | reverse complement strand
ATTTCTGAATCTGTTTTTAAATATAAAGATGGTATTTTAGCCTTAGTTACTAAAAAAGATATTAATAAATTTGATATTAATGAGTTAGTTTATGAATTAATTTCTAAATTAAATATAAATTCAGATGATTATTATATAGGAATAGGAAATTATCACTCATCTTTATATGAACTTGACTATGGCATAACAGAATGTCTTAATGCTTCAAAAGTAGGAGAAAAGAACCAAAAAAATTTATCTTTATATAATGACATAGGAATTTATAAAATATTGCTCCCTTACTTAGATGATCACTGGGTACAAGATTTTTATTTGAATTTAATTACACCAATTAAAAATTATGACGAAAAAAATAGTACGGACATGTTGATTACAGCCATTGCTTACATCGAAAATGAAGGTATAATAAAAAATACAGCACAGTTTCTATTTCAGCATGAAAATACAATAAGATATAGAATAAATAAAATAAAAGAAATATTAAAAATGGAAAATTCAGATGGTTATTTCTACGAACAATTATCTATTGCAATAAAAATTTATAAACTCATAAATATTTAGTTGTAAAAATTACAATGAATCCATGTTATATTGTGTTTTTTTACAACTAAAAACATGTTAAAATATGTAATGAAATTATTTTAGATAATAAAGGAGATTTAATCAATTATGAAGAAAGAAGTTAAATCTGTATTGATATTGCTATTAACAGCAGCAATATGGGGATTTGCATTTGTCGCTCAAAGAGTTGGCATGCAACACGTAGGTCCCTTTACTTATACTGGAGTTAGATTTGCCTTAGGTAGTATTTCATTATTACCTGTAATTTATTTTTTCAATAAGAAAAATTCTAATAAGGAAAAAGTTATTGAGGAAGCAGATTTAAAAACCACAATTAAATCAGGTATCATGGCAGGTTGTGCATTATTTATTGCAGCATCACTACAACAGGTGGGCCTTGTATATACAACTGCTGCTAAAGCTGGATTTATTACAAGCTTATATATAGTATTAGTTCCTATATTAGGCATATTTTTAAAACAAAAAACTCATACAAAAACTTGGTTAGGTGCTTTCACAGCCGTTGTAGGACTTTATTTATTGAGTATAAATGAAAGCTTTACTATTGAATTTGGAGATTTATTAGAAATAATAGGAGCCTTTTTCTGGGCAGCACACATTTTATTAATTGATAAATTTGTTAAAAATGTAGATGCTGTTAAACTTTCATGCGTACAGTTTGCAACTGGTTCTATTTTAAGTATTATATTTGCAATTATATTTGAAGATATTAATATTACCGGAATAATGCAAGCAGCAATTCCAATTCTTTATGGTGGTATTTTATCAGGTGGGGTTGCATATACTCTCCAAGCAATAGGACAAAAGGGGGCAAAACCAGCCCATGCTGCAATTGCACTTAGTATGGAAGCTGTTTTTGCTGCAATAGGTGGAATTTTACTATTGTCAGAAATTCTTTCTGTTAGGGGCTATATTGGATGTGCATTAATGCTCTTAGGAATGTTAATAGCTCAAACTGAAAACCGAAATAATTAATCAAAAACAAAAAAAAGATTTGGGGACGGAGCTTTTGCTGATTAGGGACGGACCCTTTTCTGCAAAAGCTCCGTCCCTAAATCACCCAGGGTCCGTCCCCAAATCTCCTTTTTTTAAACGCTTCTAAGAGCATCTATTGGATTTAATTTACTTGCTTTTCTTGCTGGTGCTGAACCAAATATTATTCCTACTACAGCTGAAAAACCAAATCCTAATCCAACTGCAGAAGCTGATAATGGTAAAGCAACTCCTATTGCTTTTGATGCCACATATGAAATTAAACCACCTAATAAAATACCAATAAATCCTCCCAATAATGACAGGAAAACTGCTTCTATCATAAATTGAAGCTGAATGCTTCTTGGTTCTGCACCAAGAGCTTTTCTTAAGCCTATTTCTGTAGTTCTTTCTGTTACTGAAACAAGCATCATATTCATTATGCCTATTCCCCCTACTACTAAGGATATTGAAGCAATACCAACAAGCATTCCTTTCATCATACCCTGCATAGTTTTCATTACATCAAGCAAACTGTCCATTTCTATTAACGTATAGCTATCATCCTTATAATTAAATGCTGCATTTAAAGCATTTTTGACTGAATCTGTTATTATTTCTTTATCACCTGTTGGATCCATATATAATTCAATAGATACTATATTTTTAGTTCCAGTTAAACTCAACACATTTTTATATGGTATCATAATGCTGGCATCTTCACTTAAAATCATATTTGCAACTGGCGAAGCTCCTTCATTTTTTGCTAAAACACCAATAACTGTATATTGAACGCCTTTTAAAGAAATGCTTTTGCCAATAGACTCATCGCCTAAAAATAACTTTTTTTCTAAATCAGTACTTATTACGCATACTCTGTTTTTATTTTGAACATCTAATACATTAATACCTCTTCCTTTTATGATTAATTTAGCATTTTTCATAAAAAACATTTCATTATTGCCTTTTATTATCTCATCTTCATGTATTGTACCATTGTAGTATATGTCCATTGATGTAGATACAGTGGGTCCCATACCTGTAATTCCATCTATATTTGTCAGTTCTTTTATATCATTATCCGTTAACCCACTTTTTAAAGGAGTTCCTGTAGCTTGAACCATTAATGTATTTGCACCTAAATCTTCAAATTGTTCATCCACATTATCAATAACACCTTGAACTATTGTTATTAAAGCGATAATAGCCGCAACTCCTATTACAATTCCAAGAATGGTCAAAAAAGAGCGCATTTTATTGTGGATAATATTTTTCCATGACATTATAATACTTTCTTTAAGCATCCGCTCCCACCCCTTCTGTTAAATTGCCATCTAAAATTGATACAATTCTTTGAGCGTTTTGAGCAATTTTAGAGTCATGAGTTATCATTATAATTGTCCTTCCTTCTTTATGAAGGCTTTTAAATAATTCCATAACCTGTTGACCTGTTTTTTGGTCAAGAGCACCTGTAGGTTCATCTGCAAGCAATATTGTGGGCTGTGTTACAACAGCTCTTGCAATAGCAACACGTTGCATCTGTCCTCCTGAAAGTTGGTTTGGATAATTTTTCATTTTATCCTTCAGCCCGACTTTCTCAAGCATTTCTTCTGCTTTTGCTTTTCTTTCCTTCGGCGTAAACTTCGCATAAATTAAAGGAAGTTCAACATTTTCAAGTGCATTCAATCTTGGCAAAAGTTGAAATTGCTGAAAAACAAAACCTATTTCTTTATTTCTTATTCTAGCAAGTTCTACTTCATCCATTTCACTTACATTATGACCTGACAAATAATATTCGCCACTTGTTTGCACATCAAGGCACCCTATTATATTCATCATTGTTGATTTGCCTGACCCTGATGGACCTAATAAAGAAACAAATTCATTTTCACAAACAGTAAAATTAATATGCTTTAAAATCATTTGATCTTCGTCACCCATATGATAAGTTTTAACTATATCTTGCATGACAAGTATTTCTTTTCCCATGCTATTCACCGCCGCCTGATCTCATGGCTTCAAAAGGATTAATTATTTGTATTGGTACCTGAATAACATCTCCGCCATTTAACCCTTCTGTTATTTGGACTGTTCTTCCATCATTAATTCCTACTTTAACATCTTTTTTAGCTACTTCACCTTTTTCATTTAAATATAAAACATGTGCGTTGTTTAATTCATCAAATTGTAAAGCTTTCATAGTAATAGTTACTGCACCTGTTGCGCTTTGATTTAACACTTTAACTTCTACGCTCATTCCTGCAAATAACTCAGTACTTTTTTCTATTTCAACTTCGGCAGTATAATAAGCAATCGAATTTAATGAAGCAGAAGCTACAGAAGCTCCTCCTACAGAATTTTTAGTTATGTCTTTATCAACTTTAGAAATTTTACCTTTAAATTCCTTATCAAGTGCATCCACTCTAACTATAACATCCTTTCCTACAGAAACAGAACTCAAATCATATTCATCAACTTTTATAACTGCTTTGATATTTTTATAATCAGCTATGTCCATTATTTGAGAACCAGTCATTAGCGTAGTATTTTCATCTGCATATATTTCTGTTACTTCACCACTTATATCTGCTTTTATAATTGATTCCCCTGTTTGACTTTCAACAGCATCATAAGCTGCTTGTGCTTGTTTTAGCTGAGCTGCAGCAGAATCTATTGATACATTTATTTGACTTTCTTTTGTTAAATTATAATTTGAAACAGCTGTTTCATACTGCTGTTTTGCTAAATCGTGTTGTGACTGAGCTTGTTCTAAATTTTGTGCTGAAACTCCGCCTTCTTCAAATAAAGATTTTGTCCTTTGTAAGTTTTTAACAGCATTTTCATAGGATAGTTTTGCAGAATTAACTGCACTTTCAAGTTGTATAAGCTGTTGTTTTGCTTGCCCGTTTTTAGCATTTTCATAATTAATTTTTGCTAATTCAACAGTTGCAGCTGCTTGGTCAAGACTTGCTTCAGAGTCCGATTGATCAACTACGTACAACACATCACCTGCATTAACATAATCCCCTTCTTTAACTTTAAACTCTTTTATTTTGGTCATTTTATCTGCTACTATATTTTTTTCATCAAAAGCTTCTAAATTTCCGCTAAAGCTATAATAAGTAACTATGTCGCCTATTTTTACATTTTCTTCAGTATATTGTCCTACATTAACCTTTGGCTTCATTAAAAATGAAATTCCTGTTATAACTGCAAGACAAATAACAATTATTAGTGCAATATTTCTTTTACGTTTCTTTTTTGCTACCATTACTTTAACACCCTCCAATTATTTATACATATATTTATTTAATATTCAAAATCTACATAATCTCAATTTAGTATTATAACAAATTTTTCTTAAAAAATCATTAAAAAAAATAGGTAATTAAAAACTTTATTGTCTTAATTACCTATTTAAATAAATTTATATTTATATTAGAAATTCTCACATCTCTGCAAAAATATTTCTATATTTTTCTTTTCGCCAACTACATTAACATTAGTTCTACCTAACCTATCACAATAACCCAATAAAGCTACTTCTTTTACATCGGATTCCTTTTTCATGGACTCTATATCAGCAAAGGGCAAATTTTTTACAACATGTAATATTTGCATATGCCATCTTATAAGTGAAGATATTTTGCTAATAAATATTTCATCTTCTGAAAATTCTCTTAAAAAATTCTTTGCTAAATCTGCACCAACTTTTTCATGATCATAAGAAGTTATTTTGCCCTTTTTATTTCTTGTTGTATCTGGTTTTCCTATGTCATGTAGAAGTGCTGCCCACATAAATATTCTTTCATTTTTACTTTTATGTTTTTGTTTAGCTGCCTGATCCACAACAAGCATTGTATGGTTCCACACATTACCTTCAGGGTGATGCTGGGGCGATTGTTCCGTTTCTCTTAATCTAAGCAACATATTAAATGGATATTCCTTAAATATTTTGGTATCAGCTAAAAAATTAAAATATTCAGACGGTTTTTCATCAAGTAGCAAATGGTTATTAATTTCATACAACAATAATTTTTTATTATCTTCACTTAGTAAATCATAATTTAATTCCTTTTGTTTTAATACTTGCATATATTACCTCTTTTATTATTACGTCGTATATATTTATTAGCATACCTTTTGCTTTAAAAAATATTTATTGTTTTGCTGCCTTTATATAACCCTAATGGCAAAACGTGGGCAAGTTGCAACACAATACCCACATTGCAAACATTTTAATTTATCTATTTCTGCTTTATTGTCTTCATTATAACTTATTGCATCACTATGGCAGGTTTCCATACACTTTCCACAACTTATACACTGACTTTGGAAAACAATAACATTTTTTTCATTTTTTATTTCTCTTATTTTTTTAAAATCCTTTATGCCATTAAAATAATTTACATTAAACGTGACTTCTTCTTTACTTATCATCCCTACTGCAATTGAATAATTTTTACTTAAATTTCTTGCATATTCCATAGCATTTTCATAATCATCTATTAATGTTCCACCGCCTAAAGCTTTCATCAAATAAATACCTTTTCCATTTTGTTCACATAAGGATATTGCATTTTTCATATCTTTAACAGAACCTTGTAGTATCCCTCTTCCAACTATATTAATTAAAGGAAACACAATATCAATATATTCCGTTTTAGCTAATGTTTCAACTAATTTAACATTGTGAGTTGATACTCCAATTGCTTTAATTATTCCCTTGCTTTTATAGTCAAGTAAACAATCTATAGCACCTTTTCTTTTTTCAAGTGTGTCAGCTCCAGCTCTTGCAGCGTGTAAATGAAAAATATCTATATATTCTATTCCCATTTTACTTAGAGCTTCATTTATTGCAAATTCCATATCTTCATAGCTTTCAGCAGCTGATTTTGTTGCAATTATTGGCCTGTTTTTTCTGTTAGATAATGCTATTTTAATAGGTTCATATGTTTTATATGCTTGTGCAGTATCTAAAAAATTAATTCCTAAGTCAAGTCCATAAGTTAAAACTTCTGCTGCATCTTCAGGTGTTAAATTTTTTTGAAGTGGTCCAAAAGGCAAACAACCAAAACAAATTTCAGTAACTTCTATTTTAGTTTTTCCTAAAATTACTTTATTCATAATTCCCCCCTTTATTTATTATTATATTGTTCTATCTAATTTATGAGTTTAAAGTAATAAAAATTTAAAAATCTCTTTTTCAAGAGATTTTATATTTTAAATATACTATTTATTTTGATTTTGATTTTGTTTTCGAGCTATATATCTTTGCTTTCCTTCTTCAAATAATTTCTGCTCTTCTTCACAGATTAATTTTAAAGGTGGTACCTGTTTTGACTTCCCATTTTCGTCTAATGATACCATTGTAAAATAACCTGTAAGAGCTAATATAGCTTCTTCTTCATTTTTTATATTTTCAGAATAAACTTTTACAAGTACTTCCATTGATTTAGTTCCAACGAATGTAAGTTGTGCTTCACATCTAACATAATATCCTATATGAATAGGATAATGAAATTCCAAACAATCCACTCTTGCAGTTACTGTTCTTGACCTTGCATGCCTTGCTGCAGCTATACCAGCAGCATTATCCATCATTTTCATTATTTCTCCGCCATGGACATTTCCAGACGTATTAGCTCTACTAGGCTGCATTAAATCACCTATCATTGTTTTCGATTCACTTACTAATTTTGGATTTATAGTATCACCTCATATTTTAATATATTATTATTTAATTATATCATAAAGCAAGACGTAAGTCTTGCATCACAACGATTCAATAAAAATACTGAAAACAAAGACGTCAGTCTTTTTTTAGTATTTTTATTATATCATATGTATTAATATTTACTAATAAATTATTACAGTTAATTTAAATTGTTTTAACTTTTATAATTAATTTGTCAGTTAATTCTTTTAATAGTTTTATAACTGTTTTTATTTCTTCTTTTGTAATATCATCTACATGAATACCACCTGTTACAACAACATTTTTATTTAATTTTGAAGATAATGTATGGGATACAATTTTTAATGCCTCATCATCTTTATGCCCAATTAAATTAAGTACTGACTCTGTAGAACTGATTATATTTTTATCATTTAAACTTGGTCTTGGTATACTTAAAATAGTACATCCTATGTGAAAACTATCTCCACCTGAAACTATAACGCATAAATCATTTCCGAGCATTATAGCTTTCATAATAATTTTTATTCTTCCTTCTTCTGCTTTTAAATCAAAGTTTAACTCTTGCATATTAACCCCTATTAAAAAATTATTTATTAAAATGACTTTTTTCAACATTTTATCCACAGGTTAAGAATATTTTTTTATAATTATTAACAATTTAAATTAATCTGTTAATAAACTAATGATTTTCTCCCCATCTTTTAAATCCTTTTACTTCTATTTCAAACTTATCAAGAATTTTAGCAACAATATGAAAGTTCATATCATCTATTGAAATAGGTTTGTTATAATAAGTTATCATAGGTGGTAAAATCGTGGCACCAGCTTCTGTACATGAAGTCATATTTCTTAAATGAATTAAATTTAAGGGACTTTCTCTTGCTACTAATATTAATTTTCTTTCTTCTTTTAAAGTAACATCTGCAGCTCTTAATAAAAGATTGTCAGAATATCCTGAAGCAACTCCTGCTATAGTTTTCATGCTGCAAGGAATTATTACCATTCCTTCCGTTTTAAATGTTCCGCTAGCAATAGACTCTCCTATATTTTTGTAATCATAAACTCTATAAGCTAAACTTTTTACTTGTTCTACACTATAATCTGTTTCAGCTTCTATTGTAAGTTCAGCTCCTCTTGAAATAATCAAATGAGTTTCCCATTCAGAGAATTGCTTTAATATTTCAAGCATTTTGATTCCAAGTATAGCTCCACTTGCACCGCTCATGCCTATTACCAATCTTTTTTTAATTTTAATATCATCCATAAATTTCCCCTTAATATACAAATACTTAAATTATTTATTACCAGATCCTTCGCTATCACTCAGGATGACAAGCGCAGAAATTTAACTTATAAGGTTATAATCATTCTATATTTTTAAAATAATCCAAATATATACACTGATTATATCATATGTGTTTAAAATTTCTATATATTTAAAGTAAAAAAATGTTGAATTATGCATTCAACATTTTTATGTATTAAACTGATTCCATACCCACTTTAAGTGCTCTTTTGTTAATATTAATAAAAGCAGGTTTTACATTTTCTTCTATGATTTTATCCCAGTTTATTTCAGTTAAATTCATTAGTTTTATGATAGAACCTAATAATATTATATTCATTACTTTAGTATCTCCAAGTTCCTTAGCTTTTTTTGCAGCATGCATTTCTATAGTTTTAGCTTTAGTGCTAATCTCATGAATAATATCTTTGCTATATTCAAATTTCCCTGAAGAAACTAAAAGAGGATTTATTTCAAAATTGTTTACAACTACTTTTCCATCTGTTTTTAAATATTGCAAATATCTTAAAGCTTCCATTTTTTCAAATGAAATTAACAAATCTGCATCACCAAGTTCAATAACAGGTGAAGCTACTTTTTCTCCGTAACGAACATGGGAAGAAACTGAACCTCCCCTTTGGCTCATACCGTGAATTTCACTCATTTTAACATCATATCCAGCTTCCATAAGTCCAATGGTAAGAAGTTTGCTTGCAAGTATTGTTCCTTGACCACCAACGCCTACTAATAATATACTCTTTGTCATTTATCTTTCCACCTTTCCTATTGCTTGAGCAGGGCATACCTGTTGACATACACCACAACCAACACATTGATCTTTACTTATTTTTGAAACCTTATATTTATTGCTAAATGATATGGCAGGACATCCTGTTCTTGTGCACTGTTTACATCCTATGCACATTTCGCCATCAACTCTATATTTTTCCGTAAATAAATTTTTAAATTCTTGTTTATCTTCTTTTGAGAATTTTTTCAAAGCACATGGCCATCTTGTTATTATAACTGATGGTTCACTAAATGACATAGCTTTTTTAAAAGCATCCCTCATTTTACCCATATCATTTGGATTTACTTTAATTACATGTTTTATCCCACATGCTCTTACTAAAGTTTCTATATCAACTATATCAGTTGGCTCTAACTGAAGAGTGTATCCTGT
>JARBUP010000088.1 GCA_029239575.1 Bacillota bacterium | reverse complement strand
GCAATAGCTGAGTTTGCATTTTCTAAATCTCTTTCATAATAACTCATTCCATTTGTAACAACGCCACCTATTTCCGACGATGAACCTGTTACCATGCCACCTGGACACATGCAAAATGTATATACACTTCTTCCATTTTTACATTTATGAACAAATTTATAATCTGCAGGACCTAATGCAGGATGATTAGCCATTTCACCATATTGAGCTTTATTAATCATATCTTGAGGATGTTCAATTCTAACGCCTATAGCAAATGGTTTTCTTTGCATTTCAACTTTTGTAGAAAGCATTTTAAAAGTATCCCTTGCGCTATGTCCAATAGCTAAAATTAATACATCAGTTTCTATTATGTCATTTTCAGTTATAACTTTATATAAGTTATTATCTTTAGTACAAATTTCAGTTACACACTCTTCAAATCTGAAAGTTCCACCCAATTCAATTACTTTTTTTCTTATTTTAACTAATACATTTCTTAAATTATCAGTTCCAATATGCGGTTTATTTATGTATAATATTTCTTCTGGAGCACCAGCTGCTACAAATTCTTCAAGAACTCTTTTACCTCTTTTAGACCTATCTTTAATTAAAGTATTCAATTTTCCATCAGAAAAAGTGCCCGCTCCGCCTTCACCAAATTGAATATTTGAACTGTCAATCAAAGAACCGTCTTTCCAAAACTTTTCAATATCTTTAATACGATCCTTAACTTTTTTTCCTCTTTCAAGAATTATTGGCTGATATCCTTTTTCAGCTAATAAAAGAGCGCAAAAAAGCCCTGCAGGTCCACTTCCAACTATAACAGGTCTGTTGTTTAATGGTTTATCGCCAGTTGGTTCTACTTCGTATAAAAAAGGTTCAACTATTGAAATATTGTTATTTCTTTTAGAAACTTTAATTTCATTATACATTTCAACATCTATAGCATATATAAATAAAATGTCATCTTTTTTTCTTGCATCTATGGATTTTCTAAATATAGATATAGATTTAATTTCTTCTTTTTTTACTTTTAAGGCTTCTGAAGCTTTAATATATAAATCTTCCTCATTATGACTTAAAGGAAGTTTAACTTGCTGTATTCTAATCATTGTATTCCACCTCATATAGTACATTTTATGTACTTTTAAATATCCATTTATTATATTATTTTTATGTTGCTTTAACATTATACCACAATTTCAAAATTAATCTATTATTTATATTAATTTTTTGCTTAATAATTAAGGAAATATTGCACAAAATACAATTATCATTGCAAAAATTCGAGAGGCAGGTAACCAATGAAAAACAAAAATAAATCTATTTGTTTTATGTTATTTTCATCATTTTCTTTTTCTTCCATGCAAATAATAGTAAAATTATTACCTACTGTACCTCTAATGGAAAAAGTTTTTTTTAGAAATATTATAAGTTTAATTTTTACCTTTATTGTCATACGAAAACAAAACCTAAGCTTTTTAGGAAATAAAAATAATAAAAAATATCTTTTTTATCGTTCTTTATTTGGATACTTAGGAATTGTTTTATTTTTTTATGCTACTTCAAAAATGATGGCATCGGATGCCGCTATGCTAAATAAATTGTCACCAGTATTTGTAACTATAATAGCATATTTTTTTCTTAAAGAAAAAATTAATAAAATACAAATTTCTGCATTATCCGTATCTTTAATTGGCTCATTATTTATAATAAGACCAAAATTAGATTTATCTGTTTTACCTGCTTCTATTGGAGTATTATCTGCAATAGTGTCAGCAGCAGCTTATATTTTTATTACTGCCATAGGTAAAAAAGAAAGTGTTTATACTATTGTTTTCTTTTTTTCTTTATTTTCAGTTATAGCAACCATACCATTTTTATTATTTTCTTTTAAAATACCTAATTTTAAAGAATTAATACTTCTTTTACTTCTTGGTATTTTAGCATGTGCTGGACAAATAGCATTAACATTCGCATATAATTCATGCAATGCCTCCAAAATATCCATATACGATTATTCAAATATTATTTTTTCATCAGTTTTTGGATTTTTATTTTTAAAAGAAATCCCAACCTTATACAGTATATTTGGAGGCATATTAATAATAACAGCATCTTTAATAGATTTTATTTTTAATAAAACATGCCGCCATATTTAATTATATTTCTTTATCTTCTATAGGACTTGACATTATTATAAAAGTTTCTGTATTACCGAAAAATTGAATTTTGCCAACTAATTCTTCAAGATGAGACATTTCTCTTAAATATGCTTTCATAATCATACTATGAGGTCCTGTAACATGATGGCATTCAATAATATCTTCTGAGTGATTTGCAAAATCTAAAAACTTTTCCTGCTTTTCAGGTTTAATTGAAGCATTAATTAAAACACATATTGGTTTACCAACTTTTACGTTATTTACAACAGCTTTATATCTTTCTATTATGCCTGTATCTTCAAGTCTTTTGACTCTTTCTGCAACTGCTGGAGGGCTTAGTGAAACAATTTTTCCTAATTCCTTCATTGAAATTCTACCATCTCTTTGTAAAATGCTTATTATTTTTGAATCTGTTTGGTCCATCCTATTATCCACCTTATTTTATTAATCTAATTTTATATAATGTTTTCAATAAAAAACCATTTTCTTCAAAAGGCCTTATTTAATTTATTTACAATATTATATTTTCATGCTATTATAACATAACAATATAAATTGAATCAATAAAAAACTTGAATAATATTCTTTATTTTGTTGAAACTTATTAAAACTAATAGCTAATAATCAATTTTGTATTTTATTATTCAGTTTATCATATGAAATTATTTAAAACTGATATGTAATTAATTTTAAACTTTACATATTAAAAATGCTACATCGTTGTTATTACAACTAAAATAATTTTAATTTATTATATGGAGGACTTAAAATGGCTAAAGTAAAAATTACCGAAACTTCTTTAAGAGATGGACATCAATCTCTTATAGCTACAAGATTAACAACTGAAGAAATTCTACCTATTATTTCTGAAATGGATAAAGCAGGTTTTTATTCAATGGAAGTATGGGGAGGCGCAACTTTTGATACATCCCTAAGATTTTTAAATGAAGATCCTTGGGAAAGACTTAGAAAAATAAGAGCTAATGTAAAAAATACTAAATTACAAATGCTAACAAGAGGACAAAATCTATTAGCATATAAAAATTTCTCAGATGATGTTGTTGAAATGTTTTTACAAAAGGCAATTTATAACGGAATAGACATAGTAAGAGTTTTTGATGCTTTAAATGATTTTAGAAACATGAGAAAATCCATTGAAGTTATAAAAAAAGAAGGCGCTCACTGCCAATGTGCAATAAGCTATACTGAAAGCCCTGTTCATACACAGGAATATTATTTGAAATTAATAAAAACTTTTGAAGATGCAGGTGCAGATTCCATATGTATAAAAGATATGTCAGGAATATTATTACCATACGATGCATTTAATTTAGTAAAAGCTATTAAAGAAATCACTAATTTGCCAATTGAACTTCACAACCACTGCACTAGTGGTATTGCTCAAATGACTCTTTTAAAAGCTATTGAAGCTGGAATAGATATAGTTGATACAGCCATTTCTCCTTTATCATCAGGAACAAGTCAACCAGCAACAGAATCATTAGCATTAACTTTAAAAGGAACAAGTTGGGATCCAGAATTAAATATAGATAGTCTAAGCAATATAGCTGAATATTTTAAGCCTATAATGAATAAATATATTGAATCAGGTGTATTACAAACAAAAGTATTGATGACTGAACCTAAAACGTTATTGTACCAAGTACCTGGTGGAATGTTATCTAATTTACTATCTCAAATGAAAGCTTTAAATGCTATCGATAAATTTGATAAAGTACTTGAAGAAGTGCCAAAAGTAAGAGAAGATTTAGGATACCCTCCATTAGTAACACCAATGAGCCAAATGGTTGGAGCACAAGCAGTGTTTAATGTTATGTATGGCGAAAGATACAAAATGATTCCTACAGAAATTAAAAACTATGTAAAAGGCTTATACGGAGCTCCAGCAGCACCAATAAAGCAAGAAATAATAGAAAAAATCATAGGTGATGAAGCAGCTTTAACTATAAGACCAGCAGATTTATTAGAAAATTCATTTGAAACTATAAAAGCTGAAATAGGTAGCTTAGCAAGAAATGATGAAGATGTTTTATCATATGCTATGTTCCCACATGTAGCTAAACCATATTTTGAAAAAAGATATCCACAAGCTGCTAACTTTTAATAATAGAACTCCACAAAACAAGGAAATTTATTTGTAAATTTCCTTGTTTTTTTATGTTTATTTTTATTTGTCACCAAGACTCATGATCAAATCAATTATATATATAACTAATATTTTCAGAATTAATATAAGTCAAAATGCATAATAATATAAATGATTTTTTAAAAAAAATAGTTTCATAATAATATATTAATAATCATATTATAAATTAGTTCACAAATAATTTTTAACTAATTTCTTTTGCAATTTAAATTCTTCTTCTTGCATTTAAAATATATTTTATGGCATTTAAAGGTCGTTTTTCGAATAAATATTTATTTTTTTGAAATTTATATTGACAATATTGCATTACTTATTTATAATAACGATTAATATAAAAACAAAACATTGATCGATTAATGCAACTTATTTTTTTCATCTTTCATTTAAGCGCTTAAACGAAAGAAATCATTCAATAAAACGGAGGTGTAACAATGAAACATATTTCAGAAGAAAATACTAAACCAAAACTTTATAAAAACGTATTTCCATATGAAGAAATCCCTAAAATAAAGTTTAATAACATCCAATATCCTATGGATATTCCAAATGAAATTTGGATAACTGACACTACATTCAGAGACGGCCAACAATCAATTTCCAATATGAGTGCAGAACAAATGATAAAAATTTACGAAATGCTCCATGAACTTGACAATGAATCAGGTATTATAAGGCAAACTGAATTTTTCCTGTATGATAAAAAAGATAGAATCGCTGCTACTAAATGTATAGAAAAAGGATATAAATTTCCGGAAGTAACATCTTGGATAAGGGCTAATAAAGAAGATTTTAATCTTGTAAAATCTATGGGCATAAAAGAAACCGGCATACTCATGTCATGTTCAGATTATCATATTTTTAGCAAGTTGGGCAAAAGCAGACAAGAAGCCATGAAAATGTATCTCGATATAGCATATTCAGCTTTAGAAAACGGAATAGTCCCAAGATGTCATTTTGAGGATATTACCAGAGCTGATTTTCATGGATTTGTTGTCCCTCTTGCAAAAAAACTTATGCAAATGAGAAAAGAAAGTTATTTAAACGTTAAAATCAGAGCATGCGATACTTTAGGAGTAGGTATATCTCATACAGGAGTTGAACTTCCAAGATCAGTACCCGCTATTATTCATGGATTAAAAAATCATGCTAAAGTACCTTCATGTTCCTTAGAGTGGCATGGACACAATGATTATTATTCCGCAGTGACTAATTCTACAACAACATGGCTTTACGGATGTTCATCAGTGAATACCACATTATTCGGAATAGGTGAAAGAGTAGGAAATACACCTCTTGAAGCAATGCTAATAGAGTATGCTCAAATAAAAGAAACAACAAAAAATATGAATTTACAAGTGTTAAAAAATATTGAAAAATTTTTCGAAAAAGAACTTCATTATGAAATAAATCCAAAAACACCTTTTGTAGGCAGGGACTTCAACTTAACAAAAGCAGGCATTCATGCTGATGGACTTTTAAAAGATGAAGAAATATACAATAGTTTTGACACGAGAAAAATTCTTGGGAAACCTCCTCTTGTAGCAATTAATTCATACTCTGGAATCTCAGGAATTGCATATTGGATAAATAGTTATTACGGTCTTGAAGGAGATAGCAAATTAAAAAAAGGTGATGAACGATTAATAACATTTAAAAATAAAATTGATGAAGAATATCATAAAGGAAGAACTACTAATATTACAAATAAAGAAATGAAATTTTTAAGCAATATATATATTTTTGGGAATTACGAACAGAAAGTGCAAGCAATATAAGTTAGCAATTCAAAATAAAATTTTTCATAATCAGGAGGAAACATGGGATTAACATTAGCACAAAAATTAATTAAAAGCCACCTAATTTCAGGGGAAATGAAATCAGGTACAGAAATCAGTATTAAAATTGATCAGACACTCACACAAGATTCAACTGGAACAATGGCGTATCTTCAATTTGAAGCAATGGATGTTGACAAAGTCAAAACCAAAAGGTCCGTTGCATATATAGACCACAATATGTTGCAGTCAGGTCCTGAAAATGCTGATGATCACCTTTACATACAAACCGTCGCTAAAAAATATGGTATATATTTTTCAAAACCTGGCAATGGAATTTGCCATCAAGTACATTTAGAAAGATTTTCAGTTCCTGGAGATACTCTTCTTGGATCAGACAGCCATACTCCTACATGCGGAGGTTGCGGAATGCTAGCAATCGGTGCAGGTGGATTAGATGTGGCAATAGCTATGGCAGGTGGCGAATATAACATAATAATGCCTAAAATTGTAAATGTAAAACTTATGGGAAAACTGAAGAGTCCTGCATCTGCAAAAGACGTGATACTTGAAGTTTTAAAAATTTTTACAGTTAAAGGAGGAGTTAATAAAATATTTGAATATACGGGTGAAGGTGTAATGTCTCTTTCTGTTCCAGAAAGAGGCACTATAACAAATATGGGTGCAGAACTTGGAGCAACAACATCAGTTTTTCCTTCTGATGAAAGAACATTAGATTTTCTTAAAGCTCAAGGAAGGGAAAATGATTATATAAACTTAAGTGCTGATGATGATGCAGTTTATGACGAACAAATTGTAATTGACTTAAGTACAATAAAACCTAATATTGCAATTCCTCATTCTCCTGACTCAGTGGTTTTAGTATCAGAAATAAGAGGATTAAAAGTAGACCAAGTTAATATTGGAAGTTGTACAAATTCTTCATATGCAGATATGATGAAAGTTGCAAAAATATTGGATGGAAAAACAGTGAGTGAAAATGTATCATTAACTGTTTCTCCAGGTTCAAAACAAGTATTGAATATGCTTGCATTAAATGGTGCACTAAGTAAAATTATAGAATCAGGAGCAAGAATTCTTGAAAGCGGATGTGGTCCATGTATTGGTATGGGGCAATCACCAAGTAATGGTGCTGTATCGCTGAGAACATTTAACAGAAATTTCAAGGGAAGATGTGGAACAGACACTGCTGGTGTATATCTTGTCAGCCCTGAAATAGCAGCTTTATCTGCAATTAAAGGATTCATAGTAGGAGAAGAAGACTTTGATGAAAATTTGAAGCTTGAAATTGATCTACCAAGTGTTTTTCTTGTTAATGACAATATGATTATTGCACCTATAGAAGAAAGTGCAGTTTGTGATATTGAAATAATTAGAGGGCCAAATATTAAGCCTTTTCCTAAAAACAGCAGTTTAAAAGATAGCATATACGGTAAAGTACTAATAAAAACAGAAGATGATATAACTACTGATCATATAATGCCTTCAAATGCAAGCCTTCTTCCTTACAGATCAAATATTCCTTATTTATCTGAATTTTGCCTTACACCTTTGGACAAGGAATTTCCAACAAGGGCAAAGTTAAATAACGGAGGATTTATAATAGCCGGCAAAAATTATGGACAGGGTTCAAGCCGAGAACATGCTGCTTTAGCACCTCTTTATTTGCAAATAAAAAGTGTTTTGGCAAAATCTTTTGCAAGAATACATAAAAGCAATTTAATTAATAACGGTATAATTCCATTGGTTTTTAATAACGAAGCTGACTATTTAAAAATAGATGTAATGGATGAACTTGAATTAAATGATTTATCAAACCAATTAAATTCAAGCATCATTAATGTAATAAACAAAACAAAAAATTATGAGTTTAAAATGGAACTTGTGTTAACTGATAGAGAAATCGAAATATTAAAAGCAGGCGGCCTGTTAAATTTAATGAGCATTAAAAATAAAAAAAGCTAAAGCTTTTCTTGAAACTCATTTACAGAAAGTTACAAAAATTTAATTTAAAAAGAGGTTCTTATGAAAAAGAAAATAACATTGATACCCGGCGACGGAATCGGCTTGGAAATAATGAGTGCTACAGTAGAAATAATTAATACCGCAACAAACAACATAGAATGGGAAGAAGTTATTGCCGGTAATACTGCATTTGAGAAATTCGGAAATTTATTACCTGAACATACTATAAGAAGTATAAAAAGAAATAAAATAGCATTAAAAGGTCCTATTACAACACCAGTTGGAGGAGGTTTTAGAAGCATTAATGTAACTTTAAGACAAATGTTTAATTTGCATAGCAATTTAAGACCAATAAAATCATTTGAAGGAATAGAATCTCTATATAAAGATTTAGATATGGTTATAGTAAGAGAAAATAGCGAAGATTTGTATAAAGGCATAGAACATATGTCAACACCTGATACCGCAGAAAGTATTAAAGTGATTCCAAGGGAAGCAAGCGAAAGAATAGCAGATTTTGCTTTTAAATTAGCTATCAAAGAAAAAAGAACAAAAGTAACAGCTTCTCATAAAGCAAATATTATGAAACTTTCTGATGGTTTATTTTTAAAATCATGCCAAAAAATATCAGAAAATTATTCTCAAATCAAATTTGATGATGTTATCGTTGATGCCATGGCAATGAAACTTGTAATGAATCCACATAATTTTGATATAATAGTTGCTCCAAATTTATACGGAGACATTTTATCAGATTTAGCTGCTGGATTGGTTGGTGGCCTTGGTTTAGCTCCAAGCGCAAACATAGGTGATGATGCTGCAATTTTCGAACCGGTTCATGGCTCTGCTCCTGATATAGCCGGGCAAAATATAGCTAATCCAACAGCAGCAATTTTATCAGGAATCATGATGCTCAAATATATCGGTGAAGATGAAGCAGCTTCTAAAATAGATATGGCTCTTAAAGAAGTTTTAATAGATAAGAATCTTCACACTAAAGATATTGGCGGAAAACTTTATACCGATGAATTTAAAGACGAAATTATAAAAAGGTTAAATTAAATTTAAAATTATCCTAAATGAAAATGTACAATCAATATTAAACTCCTTGAATGATTTAAAAAACATCAAGGAGTTTTATTCTTATATTAATCTTTAATATAAGAAATTAAAATTTTATATTGCCATTACACCAGAGTCTTCAAATGTTACCATTGTGCTGTTCATATCAGTTGCTGCCTCAACTATACAAAAACCAAGAACTGCTCCTGAGCCTTCTCCCAATCTCATATTCAAATTAAGCATAGGCTGTAAACCAAGATAATCAGAAGCTAATTTAGATGCTTTTTCTTTAGAACTATGAGAAGGTATTATGTAATGTTTTATTTTTGGTTCAAGCATTGTTGCAATTATTGCTGAAACTGTAGAAATAAATCCATCAACAATTACTGGTACTCCACATGATGCTGCACCAATTATTACCCCTGCCATTCCTCCAATATCATATCCACCTATTTTTGAAAGAAGATCTATAGGATCATTTTTATCCGGTTTGTTGACTTCAATTGCTTTTCTTATAACATTAGCTTTATTATCTAATAGTTCTATAGGAAGATTTCCTCCAACTCCTGTTACTTCGAGAGGATCAAGTCCAGTTAT
>JARBUP010000087.1 GCA_029239575.1 Bacillota bacterium | reverse complement strand
AAAGTGAAGAAATGCTTCCTGAACTTATGAAAATATATGAAGAAGAAAAAAACAGCGTAAATGGATGGGATAAATTATCATTCTTAAAACGTGCTGCAAAATTAGAAGGAATTTATGTTCCTCAGTTTTATGATGTAACTTATAATGAGGATGGAACGATTAAAGAAAGAATTACTTTAGATGAAAATGCTAAAGAAGTAATTACTAAAACTATTATTAAAGATTTGGATAAAGCATTTTTCCCAGACAAAAGTATTTTACCTTATATAGATGTAGTTCATGACAGAGTTGTTCTTGAAGTTTTTAGAGGATGTACAAGGGGATGCAGATTCTGTCAAGCAGGTATGGTTTATAGACCTGTTCGTGAAAGAAAAGTTGATACTTTGTTAAAACAAGCAGATAATTTAATTGCTTCTACAGGACATGATGAAATATCACTTACATCATTAAGTTCTGGAGATTATTCATGTTTGCCTGATTTAGCTTTCCAACTTCTTAATAAATATGATGAAGAAAAATTAAGTATTTCTCTTCCATCTTTAAGACTTGACTCAGTATCATTTGATTTGATAGAAAAGTTGCAGGAAGTAAGAAAATCTGGTCTTACATTTGCACCTGAAGCTGGTACTCAAAGAATGAGAGATGTTATAAATAAAAATTTATCTGAAGAACAAATACTAGGACCTGTGGAAACTGCATTTGACCTGGGTTGGTCAACTGTTAAACTATATTTTATGATTGGTTTGCCAGGAGAAACTATGGAAGATGTATTAGGAATCAAAGATCTTGCATATAAAGTAAAAGATAAGTTTTTTATGAGACCTAAAGAAAAAATAAAAGGTAACTTAAAAGTAAACGTAAGTGCATCATGTTTTGTACCAAAACCATTTACTCCATTCCAATGGGCAGCACAAAACAGCGTTGATGAATTTTTTGATAAAGCAAAAGCGTTAAAAAGTATAATAAAAGATAATAAAATATCTTACAGCTACCATGAACCAACATTAAGTTATTTAGAAGGTGTTTTTGCAAGAGGGGATAGAAGACTATCCGATGCATTGATTCTTGCATGGGAAAAAGGATGCCGTTTTGACGGATGGCATGATATGTTCTCTTATAGAAAATGGATGGAGGTATTTGAAGAATTAAATATTGACACACATTTCTATGCAAACAGAGTAAGAGAAGCGGATGAAATACTTCCTTGGGATTTCATAAACTGTGGAGTAACAAAGGAATTTTTAAGAGAAGAATATGATAAAGCTATGGAAGAAGTTACAACTACAGATTGTAGGCATAAATGTTACAACTGCGGCATAAATAAAGAAATATTAGGAGGTGCTTGCCCTCATGTTCAAAATAATTAGTAAATACTCAAAAACTGGAAACTTAAAATATATTTCACATTTAGATGTTTTAAGATTCATTCAAAGAGCAGTAAAAAGAGCAAACATCCCAGCATGTTACAGTGAGGGTTTTAACCCTCACATGAAAACTTCATTTGGATTCCCTTTGTCTTTAGGAAATGAAAGTATTGGAGAATATTTTGATTTAGAAACAAAAGAAAAAATAGATTTAAATGATTTTGTAGAAAACTTAAACAAAGTTATGCCAAAAGAAATGCAAATTTTAAAAGCAGCATACAAAGAAGATGATGAGTCAATAATGGCTAAATGTGCTTTTGTAAGCTACTTAATAAATATAGAATTTGAAAATATAAATTTAGATGAACTAAACAATTATCTTGAAGAAATGCGCGAAACAGGTGCTATATTTAATAGAGAAAAGAAAAACAAAAAAAATAAAATGGTTATAAAAGAAATAAATACTAAAGATTATATAAATTATTTAAAATTAAATAAAACAAATGAAAACAAAGCTACAATAGAAGCTGTTTTTGTAACTACTCAAACAGGAAGTATGAAAACTGATGAATTTATAAAACTTATTGAAAGAAAAGGCTTTGAACTATCATATTATTCTATAATGAAAGTGGATTCCTTTGACAAAAATATGAAACCTATACTGTAATTATATTAGGGGGGGTTTATACGAAGCAAATAATTTTAAATCACTCATTATTTTTTGACCAAGCTGCAATATTAACAAATGGCAAACTACAGGATTATATGTATGAAGATAAACAAAATGAAAGTTTATTAGGAAACATATATAAAGGAAAAGTTGTGAACATTCTTCCTGGTATGGATGCTGCATTTATTGAAATAGGTCTTAAAAAAAATGCTTATTTGTACAAAGATGATTTATTGTCGGACAAATTTCTTAAAGAAAAAAAAATGAGCAAAAAAGAAGCTGCTAACATAAACAAAATATTAAAAAAAGGCGAAGAAATTTTAGTTCAAATAAGTCGTGAACCAATTGGTGAAAAAAATATTTCTGTTACCACTGACATTTCTTTGCCCGGGAAATATATGGCTTTAATTCCTAAGAGCATTGAAGTTAATGTATCTAAAAAAATAAGAAATGTAGATGAAAAAAACCGACTAAAAGAAATAGGAAAAACTATTATGTCGGACGGAAATGGCATGATATTAAGAACATTTGCTGAAAATATAAGTGAAGAAGAAATTGAAAAAGAATATAAATTGCTTTCAGCTTTATATAAACAAATAGAACAAGAATATAATTATTCCTATGCCCCTAAACTTTTGTATAAAAGCAATTCACTTGTAGAAAAAATATTTTTAGATTATGTGGATTCTACAGTTGATGAAATATATGTTGAAGATAAAAAAACTAAAGCAGAAATAGAAAATCT
The DNA here is from genome assembly GCA_029239575.1 of Bacillota bacterium. Classification (GTDB taxonomy): domain Bacteria; phylum Bacillota; class Clostridia; order Tissierellales; family Sedimentibacteraceae; genus Sedimentibacter. Next base: position 7,084 of record JARBUP010000087.1, on the reverse strand, counting down.
TATTAAAAGTTACAATAAATTAAATGAACTTAAAAATGTAAAAGTTGTAGAATCAACTAATATATTTGAAATGTTTAATATTCAAAATCAAATAGATATGCTATTTGATAGAAAAGTAGAGCTACAAAACGGCGGTTCTATTTTTATAGATGTTACAGAAGCTATGACAGTAATTGATGTTAACAGCGGAAAATTTATCGGAAATGACAATATGGAAGAAACTGCTTTAACATTAAATTTAGCTGCACTTAACGAAATCGCAAGGCAAATAAAACTTAGAAATTTAAGCGGCATAATTATAATTGATTTTATAGATATAAAAAAACAAGAAAATATTAATTTATTGTTAGATACTGCAAAACAAATTTTTAAATCAGACAAAGCTAAAACAAATGTTGTAGATATGACTAAGTTAAATTTAATGGAAATCACCAGAAAAAAAGATAAAGAAAACTTCTATAATTTAATGACAAAAGAATGCGATCACTGCAAAGGATCTGGGAAAATAAGCTCAAAAATTCAAGTGATTTTAAAAATAGAAGGTATAGTTAGAAAAATTAAAATAAATACATCATGTGAAGCTGTAATTATAAGTGTTGGAAGCATACTATATACTAAAATTATGGAACAATGTGAAGAAATACTTAGAGATATAGAAAGCGCCTATAAAATAAAAATATATTTAAAAGAAAACAAAGAAATATTAACAGAAGAAATAATTATAGAGAAAATGGGAAAATTAGACTATATAAATTCTATATTATGAGAATAAATCAAATAAAATGTCAAAAAAAAGTTGACAAACATCTTGATATTTGATACAATCTACTTCTGTAAGATAGCCGCACTGAACAGGTTGATAAATACTAAACCAAAGGTACCTGCAATGGCGAGACTGGGAAGAGGAGGTAATTCATATGTACGCAATAATCGAAACTGGTGGCAAACAATATAGAGTTCAAGAAGGCGACGTTGTAAAAGTTGAGAAACTTGAAGTTTTAGAAGGCGAAACAGTAAAATTTGATAAAGTTTTACTTATAGCTGACGATGCAAATTTAAATGTTGGTAAACCATACGTAGATGGAGCTGTAGTTGAAGCTGTAGTTGAAAAACAAGGAAAAGCTAAAAAAATCATTGTATTCAAATATAAAGCTAAAAAAGACTACAGAAAGAAACAAGGACACAGACAACCATTTACTCAATTAAAAATTGGCAAAATAGTAGGTTAATCATATGATTAATATTACTATACATAAAACTAAAGATATTATCGATGGTTTTATAGTAAAAGGTCATTCGGGATACAGTGTGGCAGGTTCAGATATAATTTGTGCATCTGTATCCATATTATCATATACTGCTCTAAATTCAATGAATGTAGTTGCAGGAATATCTGAATCAGATATGATTTATGATGTAGAAGAAGAGACAGGATTTTTGAAATTAAAAACATTAAAATATAATGACAAAACAGATGTAATATATAAAAATTTCTTAGTAGGAATACAATTATTATTAGAAGATTACAGTGATTATATTACACTTAAATTCGAGGAGGTGTAAACATGTTATTAAAATTAAATTTGCAGTTATTTGCACACAAAAAAGGTGTTGGTAGCTCTAAAAACGGTCGTGATAGTAACTCTAAAAGACTTGGTGTAAAAAGAACTGACGGTCAATTCGTATTGGCTGGAAATATTCTTGTTAGACAAAGAGGAACTAAACTTCATCCAGGTTTAAATGTAGGCAGAGGAAGCGATGATACTTTATTTGCTACAGTTAGTGGAAAAGTTAAGTTCGAAAGAAAAGATAAAACAAGAAAACAAGTTAGCGTATATCCTTGTGATTTAGAAGCATAATAGAAATGACCTACCTTATCCTTATTAAGGTAGGTTTTTTATATGAACGTAGTGAGAAGATAATGAAACAGAAATGGATATTAGTTAACAATTGAGGTTTTAAAAAGAAAAAGGTGATGAAATGTTTGTAGATATAGCTAAAATAAGCGTTAAAGCCGGTAAAGGTGGAAACGGATCAGTAGCATTTAGAAGAGAAAAATATGAGCCTATGGGCGGACCAGCAGGCGGAGACGGTGGGGACGGCGGAAGCATTATATTAGAAGCTGATGAAGGACTTCGTACATTAATGGATTTTAGATATAAAAGACATTATGTAGCTGAAAATGGCGAAGATGGAAGAGGAAAAAAACAATTTGGTTCTGACGGTAAGGATATGTTATTGAAAGTGCCAATAGGAACATTAGTTAAAGATGCAGAAACAGGCATTGTTTTAGCAGATTTAAAAGATCATGGACAAAAATTTGTTTGTGCTAAAGGTGGCAGAGGCGGAAGAGGAAATGTTCATTTTAAAAATTCAATTAGACGTACACCGCGTTTTGCTGAGCCTGGCACTAGAGGCAATGATAGAGAGTTAATATTAGAACTTAAATTAATTGCAGACGTAGGACTCATAGGTTTCCCTAATGTAGGTAAGTCTACTATATTAGCATCTATCACAAGCGCGAAACCTAAAATAGCAAATTATCATTTTACAACTTTAAAACCTAATTTAGGTGTTGTAAAAATTGGAGAAGGTCACAGTTATGTACTTGCAGATATACCTGGTTTAATTGAAGGTGCATCAGAAGGTACTGGACTTGGTCATGAATTTTTAAGACATGTTGAAAGAACTAAACTTCTTTTACATGTAATAGATGCTTCAGGACAGGAACACAGAGATCCAGTTGATGATTTCTATAAAATAAATGAAGAATTAAAAAAATATTCAGATAAATTATCTAATAAAAAACAAATAATTGTTTTAAATAAAATTGATTTACCTGAATCATTAGAAAATGTTGAAAGAGTTAAAGCTGAATTTGGCGAAGACTATCAAATCCTTGAAGTTTCAGCTGCAACAGCTCAAGGACTTGATGAACTTAAAAAGATAGCTTATGAAAAACTTCTTAAAGTTGAAGAAGAAATTGAATTCGTAGATGAAGTTTTAGTAGAAAACTTCTTCGAAAGAAAAGAAAGAGATACTATTGTTGTTACAAAAGAAAATGGATATTATTTAGGCGAAGGTGAATTCTTAGAAAGATTAGTTATATCAACTAACTTTGATGATTTTGAATCATTCAGCAACTTCCAAAAAGTATTAATCGACAAAGGTGTCATAGTAAAACTTAGAGAACTTGGAGCAAAAGAAGGAGATCTCATAAGCATTTGCGGAGTTGAGTTTGACTTTGTTGATTAATAAATAATAAAGGAGGAAATATGTTAACAGGAAAACAAAGAAGTTATTTAAAAGGACTTGCTAATAAAATTGATCCAATAATGCAAATTGGAAAAAGTGGCGTAACAGAAACAGTTATAAGACAAATTGAAGGCGCTTTAGAAGCAAGAGAATTAATTAAAATAAATGTATTAAACAACAGCATGCTTGAAGCAAAAGACACTGCTAATGAAGTAGCAAAAGCAGTTAATGCAGAATTTGTTCAAAGCATAGGAAATAAGTTTACAATATATAGAGAATCAAGAGATAATAAGACTATTGTAATACCTAAATAGTTCAAACTTAAAAACCACAGTTAAGCAATAGTGATAACTGTGGTTTTTTAAATAAGTTTTAAAATTACCCTTTAGGGTAAGCCTAATATTAATAGAGTTTTATATTTTATTTCATAACCAATAAAAAATTTGGGGACGCACCGCTTTTGGGCACAAGTACATTGCCCAAAAGGGAACGTCCCCTTCTCGTCTCTTTAGCCCCCAAGGGTCACATCCTGAATATCATACCATTTCATTGCTTCATGAAATTGTTCTGGTTTAAAATCAGGCCACATATCATCAATGGTATATATATCTGAATAAACGGACTGAACTGGTAAAAATCCAGAAAGTCTTTTTCTTCCTCCCCATCTTAATATGAGGTCAATCCTTGAAATATCATTTGAATGAAGGCCTTCCATAATAGATTTTCTATTTGATGTAGAAGGTTGTATATTGGATAAATCCCAGTCCCAGCCATAATTTACTAAAAAGTTTACTTTTATTCCACCCTGACCTATATTAGTTCTTGTAGTATAATTTAATAATTCTTTAGGAAAAACAGATGAATTAGTATTGCCAAGCACAAGCAATGAAACATTTTCTTTCGCTATTATATTAACAGCATCAACACAAGCTTTTACAAAAGATTCAAGTTGTTTTTTAGGTCTTTTGCAGTTGTCCGTTGTAAAACCATAATATGTAACTTCTTTTATACCATACTCTTTAGCTAATTTTAAAAATTCAAGTCCAGGGTTTAAACCATATTCATAACCGTCTTGTTTTTCAAAACCTTTATTTTGCGCCCAACGTCTGTTGCCATCGGGGATAAGACCTATATGATTAGGTACTCTCATTAAATCACTCCTTTCGTATTACTGGTATTATTTGCATAATAAATAACAATTATACAAATCTGCACAATTTTTATCTAATTAAATATAATGATAATACATACTTGTACGACTTTTTAAATATTTGGGCATTAAAATATTATGTAATATAAATTCGTGATTTTACATAATATTTACAATATACAAATTTTTGCAATACAAAAGTAGAGTAATATAATTTTTGAGGAGGTGATATATGTGATAAAAGGTATATTATTTGATAAAGATGGAACATTAATTGATTATTCTATGTGGAAAAATGCAGGAATAAATTTAATTAAAGTAGTAATGAATGAAAATGGCATTACAGATGAAAAAATTTATAAACAGCTTTTAAAATCAATAGGCATATATGAAAATGGTGTTGACCCCTTTGGTGCTTTAGCTTATAAACCTCATGAAGAGGTTGCCAAAGAATTACATTTTGTTCTTAGCAAACAAAATGTTGAAATAAATTATGATTTATTTATTGATCATGTTACTGAGTTTTTAAGGAAAGAAGTATTAAGAGATGATGTTGAACTAAAACCAATTACTGATTTAAATTTATTGCTTGATAGTTTAAAACAAAGAGGTATGAAAATTGGTCTTGTTACATCTGATAGTTTACAGTCTGCAACTCATTTTATCAATAAATTTAATTTAAACGACAGTTTTGATTTTATAGGAGCTAAAGACGGAGTGTTTAAATTGAAACCACATTTTGACATGTGTGAAAAGTTTTTAGATAATTATGGTTTAAAGCCATGTGAAGTTGCAGTGGTTGGAGATTCATACAGTGACATGTTGTTTGCTAAAAACAGCGGTGCATTAGCAATAGGAGTATTATCCGGTGTAAGTAGTAAAATTAACTTAAAAGATATGGCAGATGTAATAATTCCATCTGTTGAGAGTTTTTACAGTGAAGAGTTTTTATTATCTTTAGAAGAATATAAATGTGAAGGTAGCGAACTATGCACAGCTTAAAATTAAATATATAAAAGCCTATGTTGTTATAACATAGGCTAATATTTTGTTCATAGACTTTTTTGAAATTTAATGTTAAAATATAAAAACTTATATACAAATGTAATAAGAACCCTACCAGTCAAGGTAATCAAAGATTGCTCATTGTTCTGAAAACTTTGATTTATACATAATAAACAGAAAGCACTGATAGAGAAAATTTCAGTGCTTATTTTATAAGGTAATTATTAAAGAATATTACAATAAAAATATTTTACAAAAAATCAAGAGATATGACAATAAAAAAAATCAGGATTATGTTATTCTATATTGCTATGTTGATTAAATAAATAAAATTAATGATTTTTTAAAAAGGAGTTATGATGAAAATTTTTGATGAAATAGAATTAGAAATTGATGAGAAAAGAGTTTTACACCTTTTAGGTTATAAGGATAGAATGCCTGATGAAGAAATTCTACAAGATGTAAAAGAAGAAATTATAAATTGTAAAGAATATTTAAAGCCCGTTGTTTATTATAAATATTTTAATATTAGTAATTTTGAAAATGATGCGGTTTTGCTTGAAAACAACGTTAGTTTTGAAGGGAAGTTCATAAAAGAAAAACTTAAAAACTGCAACAAAATTATTGTAACAGTGGCTACTTTGGGGGAAGAGGTAAGTGAAGTTATAAATAAAGCTTTTAGTAACGGAGATTATTTAAAAGCAATGATAGTGGATAATATAAGCACGGAAGCAATAGGTTATACAAGTAAATTATTCTGGAACAAAATTGTAGAAAACTTAAAAAATACAAATATGGGTATAACTCAGACATTGTCCCCAGGTGATACTGAATGGGACTTAAAAGAACAAGCTAAAATTTTTAAGTGTATGGGAGATGACTTTAAAGAAGTAAAATTGAATGATTCATTTTTAATGATTCCTTCAAAAACAACGGCTGCTGTTTACGGTTTTGGAGAAAACATTGGCGTTGCAAAAAAAGAACATATATGTACAGAATGTAGCATGAAACACTGCGCTTACAGAAGCGATGGAAAAATTCCAATTACAATTGAATTAAACGGTGTAAAAGAAATTATAGATGTGAATAAAGGGGAAAATCTTCTCAATGTTTTACAAAAAAATAAAATATACATTAATAGCCCTTGCAGCGGTAATGGTACGTGCGGCAAGTGCAAAGTAAAAGTAAAAAAAGGAATTTCAAAAGAAACTTCTCTTGATTTTAAACATATTTCAAAAGAAGAATTAAAAATGGGTTATAGGCTTTCATGCGCAATAAATATTACTGAAAAAGTGGAAATAATCATCAATTCAACTGAAAATAATATGGAAGTTATGACTGAAGGAAATTTAGAAGAAATCGAAATAAATCCTTTTGTAAGTAAAATTTATTGCCAAATGAAAAAGCCAGATTTAAGTGATCAAAGGGATGATTTAACAAGGCTTGCAGATTCGTGCAACATAAAAAATTTGAAAATTAAATTAAGTGAACTTAAAAATTTGAGTAATAAATTAAGGGAGTGGAAATTTGACTGCACTGCCGTAATTTATAATGAAAATTTTCTATCCATAGAAAAAAATGATACAACGCAGGAATTTTACGGTATTGCAGTTGACATAGGAACGACAACCATCGCAGCATATTTAATTAATTTAAATGACGGAAAAACAATGG
>JARBUP010000086.1 GCA_029239575.1 Bacillota bacterium | reverse complement strand
TTTATAGCGATAGTTATGGCATAAACTATTCCAGGTGTTTTTACAAGCCATTTTTGTTCTATATTCCAATTGAAATAATTTTTATACCAATTATGAACTGCACTAAAATATTCGCCTTTTACATCACTATAGCCAAATATTCCGTGGTTAACAGATTTAATCAATGCATCTATTACTTCTTTAGGAGCTTGGAAGTCCATGTCGGCAACCCATAAAGGAAGCACATCTTCAGGTTTTTTTCTTTCAACTGCAAAATCATATTTTAAAGAATTTGTTTTTTTTCTTTCAATAATTTTATCAAAATCATAAGCCATATATTATTCCCCCAATGCGTATTGTAAATCTTCAATTAAATCATCAACATTTTCTATACCAACTGAAAATCTTAAGAATTTTTCATTTATTCCTCGGTTTTCTCGTTCTTCAGGTGTTAAATCAGCATGAGTTTGAGTCATTGGATAAGTTATCAGACTTTCTACTCCACCTAAACTTTCTGCATATTTTATAATACTTATATTACTCAATATATGCTTAACTGTTTCTTCTGAGTCAACCTCAAAGCCTATCATACTTCCAAATCCAGTTGTTTGTTTTATTGAAACTTCATAACTTGGATGATCTTTTAATCCTACATAAAACACTTTTTTTACTTTAGAGTGATTTTTAAGATAATCTGCTAATTTTAAAGAATTTTGTTCTTGTTGTCTCATACGAATACTTAAGGTTTTAATACCTCTTATAATTAACCAACTATCAAAGGGTGATAAAACAGCACCAGTTGTTTTTGATATGAATTTTATTTTTTCTGTTAATTCTTCATTAGCTAAAACTAAAAATCCTGCTAAAGTATCATTATGTCCTCCTAAAAACTTTGTACCGCTATGAAGTACAATGTCTGCTCCTAATTCAATAGGTTTTTGGAAATAAGGTGATAAAAATGTATTATCAACTATTAATAATAAATTATATTCCTTTGCAAGTTTTGACACTTCTTTAAGGTCTGTTACATTCATCATAGGATTTGTAGGTGTTTCTACAAAAATAGCTTTTGTATTTTTATTGATTAAATTTTTTATTGCGGGTATATTAGAAGTATCTACATAATTAAATTTCAAACCATTTTTTTCTGATATTTTATTAAATAAACGGATTGAACCTCCATATAAATCATCAGAAGCTATGATATGATCATTTGGTGAGAAAATTTCCATTAAAGCAGATACGGCTGCCATTCCTGTAGAATACGCTACAGCATCATGTCCTGATTCTAAGGCAGCTACTAATTTTTCAAGGTGTTCCCTTGTTGGATTTTGTGAACGGGAGTAATCATAACCAGTACTTTGACCTAATGCAGGGTGTGCAAAAGTAGCGGATTGATATATAGGAAAAGATATGCTTCCAGTATTATCTGTTTTAAATTGTTCATTGTTTCCATGTACACATTTTGTATCTATATTCATATGCATCTCCATCTTTATTTAATAATATTATAATCATATATTTCATATTTGATAGATATGATATTTTAAAACTAAGAATATGTCAAGGTAAAAAAATAATAATTTAAATGTTGTTGACAAATAATTCAATTTAAATTATAATAAATTCATATAAAGCATACAAAGAAACTATGAAACGTAAAATATAAATCTTTTAAAAAAATAAAAATAAAAAGGGAGATTAAAAATATGGCAAATATTCATAAAAGTTTAACAGAATTAATAGGTAAAACACCTCTTCTACAACTTACAAACTTTGAAAAAAATAATAATTTAAATGCAAAGATAATAGCAAAGCTTGAATATTTAAATCCAGCAGGAAGTGTTAAAGACAGAATAGCTTATGCAATGATTACTGATGCAGAAGAAAAAGGACTATTAAAAGAAGGATCAGTTATTATAGAGCCAACAAGCGGAAACACTGGTATCGGAATTGCAAGTGTTGCAACAGCAAAAGGGTACAGAGCAATTTTAACTATGCCTGAAACAATGAGCGTTGAAAGAAGAAGTTTATTAAAAGCATATGGAGCTGAAGTAGTGCTTACAGACGGTGCTAAAGGTATGAAAGGTGCAATTGCAAAAGCAGAAGAATTAGCAAAAGAAATTCCAAATTCTTTTATACCTGCACAGTTTGAAAATCCTGCAAACCCTGCTGTTCATTATGCAACTACTGGACCTGAAATATGGGAAGATACTGATGGTACTGTAGATATATTTGTTTCAGGTATAGGAACAGGTGGTACAATTACAGGTGTAGGTAAATTCTTAAAAGAAAAAAATCCAAATGTAAAAATAGTTGCTGTTGAACCAGCATCATCTCCAATTCTTTCTAAAGGAACATCAGGTTCACATAAAATACAAGGTATTGGTGCAGGATTTATTCCAAATACTTTAGATACAAGTGTATATGATGAAATTATAACAGTAGAAAATGAAGATGCATTTAAATTAGGAAAAGAAATAGTTAAATCAGAAGGTGTATTAGTTGGTATATCATCAGGTGCAGCATTATGGGCAGCAACTGAAATTGCAAAACGACCTGAGAATGCAGGTAAAAACATAGTAGTATTGTTACCTGATACAGGGGATAGATATTTCTCAACAGCTTTATTTACTGAATAATTAATTGAATATTTAATCGTTTTTATTTTAGAATAAAAATTATTAATTAAATGAAAATTTATATTGACAAAAATATTAAAATAGTATAAAGTAATCACTAACAATTGAATAATTACTTCTTATCAAGAGAGATTGAGGGAGCGGCCCTATGAAATCTCGGCAACCTACATTTAATGAAAGGTGCTAAGTCCGGCAAAGTTTATCTTTGGAAGATGAGGAGACGGTGTTTATATAACCCTCTCTTCGCATGAGAGGGTTTTTGTATGCCCTAACCCCGTTTTTCAGTGCTTTTCTGAAAAATGGTGGTAGGTCAACCGCAACGAATTCCAAAAATATGCGACCGTAGGGAGCAAATATTTTTGTGAATGAGACTGTGTTATGCAAACATAAATTAACTACCAAAAGGGAATTACTTATACTATTATTAATTAAGGCGGTGTTAACAATTAAAACATTAATACAAATTAAAGATCTACAAAAAGATTACATCAGTCAAAACAGTACTGTAACTGCATTATCCGATATTAATTTGGATATAAACTCAGGAGATATATTTGGAATTATAGGAATGAGCGGTGCTGGTAAAAGTACTTTAGTAAGATGTATTAATTTCTTAGAAAAACCAACAAAAGGTACTGTTATAATAGATGATAAAGATTTATCTCTTTTAAATGATCAGGAATTAAGAAATGTAAGACAAGATATAGGAATGATATTTCAACAATTCAACTTACTTATGCAAAGAAATGTAGAAGATAATATTTCCTTTCCTTTAGAAATAGCGGGTAAAAGCAAAGCTGAAGGAAGAAAAAGAGCTAAGGAATTATTAGAAATAGTAGGGCTTGGAGATAAAAGTAAATCATATCCTTCTCAGCTAAGTGGTGGACAAAAACAGAGGGTAGCAATAGCAAGAGCTCTTTCAACTAATCCAAAAATACTTTTATGTGATGAAGCTACAAGTGCATTGGACCCTACAACTACAAGGTCAATTTTAGCTTTGTTAAAAGAAATAAATAAGAAGTTTGGAATTACTATTATAATAATTACCCATGAAATGACTGTTGTAGAAGAAATCTGTGATCGTGTTGCAATTATAGACAATGGATATGTTGCTGAACATGGCAAAGTTGAAGATGTATTTTCAAATCCTAAAACAGATGCTGCAAAAAAACTTGTTTATTCTAACAAAGCAGCAGTAGCTGAAATGAAAGGTAAAAGATGTATTCGTATAGTATTTGACGGCAAATCATCATATGAACCAGTTATTGCCAACATGGTTTTAGAATGCAGAGCACAAGTTAATATATTGTTTGCTGATACTCAGGATATTAACGGTAAAGCTATAGGACATATGATACTTCAGTTACCTGAGGACAATATGGTTGCTGAAAAAATTATAAATTATTTAAGAGATAGAAAAATAGTTGTAGAGGAGTTGAAAAATTATGTTTAGTGCTGAAACTATTAAAATGTTAATAGATGGAACTGCTGACACATTATATATGACATTTTTTTCAACAGTGTTTGCATATTTGTTTGCATTTCCATTAGGTATAGCTCTTGTTATAACTAAGAAAGATGGCCTTAAACCAAAACCGGTTTTAAATAGGATATTAGATATAATAGTAAACGTAGGACGTTCCATACCATTTTTGATATTGCTTATTGCAGTTATACCATTGACAACTTTTATTGCTGGGAAAAGTTACGGAACTACTGCTACAATAGTACCTTTGGTAATAGCAGCTACACCGTTTATTGCAAGACTTATTGAATCTTCTCTTGAAGAAGTTGATAAAGGCGTTATAGAAGCTGCACAAAGTATGGGGGCTTCAATTAAAACTATAATATTTAATGTTTTAATACCTGAAGCAAAAACATCATTAATTGTTGGTGGTACAATAGTTATTGGCACAATATTAAGTTATTCAGCTATGGCAGGTGTAGTAGGCGGCGGAGGTCTTGGCGATATAGCTATAAGATACGGATACTATAGATATCAAACGGACATAATGCTCATAACAGTTATATTATTAGTAGTTCTTGTTCAAATATTGCAAGAAATAGGAATGAGAATCGCTAAAAAAACGGACAAAAGAGTTATAAAATAATTATTTAAGAAATATTCCTTAAATATTAAATAAAAAATAATTAAATAAAATTAAAAAATAGGAGAGATATTATGAAAATTAAAAAAGTATTAACAATTGGATTATCATTAGCGTTATCATTAGGTGCATTAGTAGGATGCCAATCAGAAGAACCTAAAAAAGATAACACACAAAATGCAGCACCAGAAATTAAAAAAATAATAGTTGCAGCATCACCAACACCACATGCTGAAATATTGGAACAAGTAAAAGAAGAGTTAAAATCAAAAGGATATGAATTGGAAATAACTGAATTTTCTGATTACGTACAACCTAATTTAGTTTTAGACAGTGGAGATGTTGACGCAAACTTCTTCCAGCACCAACCTTACTTAGATGATTTCAACAAAGAAAAAGGAACAAAAATAGTTTCAGTTGCTTCAATTCACTATGAGCCATTAGGAATTTATCCTGGAAAATCTAAAGATTTAGCTTCAATTCCTGACGGAGCAACAATTGCAGTTCCTAATGATACAACAAATGAAGCAAGAGCATTATTATTATTAGAAACTAATGGATTAATTAAAATTAAAGAAGGCGCTGGCTTAGCAGCAACTAAAAATGATATAGTAGAAAATCCTAAAAACATAGAAATAGTTGAACTTGAAGCAGCTCAAGTTTCAAGAGTTGTAGGAGAAACAGATTTTGTTGTATTGAATGGAAACTATGCACTTGATGCTGGATTTAATGTTGCAACAGATGCATTAGCAAAAGAAGAACAAACTTCAGATGCAGCACAAACTTATGCTAATATTTTATGCGTAAAAGAAGGCGATGAAGAAAGAGAAGATATCAAAGCATTAATCGATGCATTAAAAAGCGATAAAGTTAAACAATATATAGCTGAAAATTATAAAGGTGCAGTTGTAGCAATAGATTAATAAAATAAGAAAAAAATTAAGGACGTACACGATTTGAATATGTGTACGTCTTATTTTATTATAATAAAAAATGGACATTTAATTGTCCATTATTTTTTTACAAAGAATCAAACATAGCTGTATCTTTTGCCCAGTGCACGTCACGAATGAATTTTTCTAATTCATCTTTTCTTTTTTCTTTAAACAATCTTACAATCTCAAAATGTTCCTTGTTAGTGTCTTTAAGAACTTGCAATTCATATTCAGGATTTTCAAATTTATAATATTTTCTCAAAAATTGATTTTTAAGTTGATTTAACATGAAAACCATTGATTCGTTATCATTTAAATTTATGTAATTATCATGAAACTTTAATTGAAGTTCATAATATTTTGCGCTGAGTCCTTGAGTAATAGCTAAATCCATTTCTTCAGCTAATCTCTGCATATTATTAAGTTCTTCATCACTTATAATATCAACAGTAGAATAAGCAATCCTACCATCTAATATTCCTATTACTTCATATAATTCTTGAGCTTTTTTTATGTCTAAAAATTTAACTCGAAAACCTCTTCTTGGTGTATTTTCTAAAAATCCATCGGATGCTAATTGTATAAGTGCTTCCCTAATTGGAGTTCTACTTACATTTAATGCATCTGCTATTTGTTGTTCATTAATTTTATCATCAGGTTTCAGTGAACCATCATTTATTTTTTCTGATATATAATTATAAACATAGTCTTTTAATGACATGTAGTTTATCATTTTCGCGCCCCCTTCTACTGAGTATTTTTATTTTAGCACAAAACTTTTAAAAAATCAATAAAATCTGTATACAATATATTATATTTAAAAAAACGCTTGCATTTTTTTAATAATCATGTATAATGAATATTGTATACAATATATATTATACATAAAAATAAATTTAATGAATAATATTTATTAGAGTAAAAAATAAAAAAATAATGTAGCCAATTTAAGGGAGGAAATTATGTTTAAGAATGCAATTGTAAGAAGACCAAGTAGATCTTTAGTGGATGGTATAACATCAGCACCAGAATTAGGAAAACCAAATTACGAATTAGCTTTAAAACAACATGACGATTATATTAAAGCTCTTGAAGAGTGTGGAGTTAAAGTAACTGTATTACAAGCATTAGAAGAATTTCCAGATTCATGTTTTGTTGAAGACACTGCTGTTCTCACACCAAAATGTGCTATAATTTCTAACCCAGGCGCTTTATCGAGACAGGGAGAATCACCTTTGATGGTTGAAAATATTAAAAAATTTTATAATGATGATCAAATAGAATATATAACTTCACCTGGAACTATGGAAGGCGGAGATGTTATGATGGTAGGGAATCATTTTTACATAGGTTTATCTGCAAGAACTAATGAAGAAGGATGTAGACAGTTTAAAGAAGCTTTAGCTAAATATGGTCATACTTGTTCAGTTGTTTCTTTGGAAAAGGTTTTACATTTAAAAACAGGCGTGAATTATGTAGAGAATAACAACATGCTTGTTTCTGGAGAATTCATTGAAAAAGAAGACTATACATCATTTAATAAAGTTATTGTTCCAGAAAGTGAAGCATATGGTGCTAACTGTATTTGGGTTAATGATACTGTAATTGTAGCTGAAGGATATCCTACTGTTGAGAAATGTGTAAGAGACTTAGGTTATAAAGTTATAATAGTGGATACTTCTGAATTTAGAAAGTTAGATGGCGGTTTAAGTTGTTTGTCATTAAGATTTTAGATTATAGTTGATTTATTAGGAGGATTGTAAAATGGAATATGGATGTCAATCAATGGTGGGTAAAATTAAATCGATTTTAATTAAAAGGCCATCAGAAGCTTTTATAAGTCAGGAAAATTTAAATGAAAATTATGAACAATTTGCATATTTTGGATGCCCGGATTATGAAAAAGCTGTATTAGAGTATGAAAAATTTGAAAAAATTATTAAAGATAATGTTGAAAATGTTTATTATCTTCCAAGTGATGAAAAAGTAGGACTTGATTCAATTTATACGCATGACCCTTTGAAAGTTACTTCTAAAGGTGCTATTTATTTTCCAATGGGAAAAGAACTTAGAGGAAAAGAATTCTTAGCAACAGAGGAATATTTAAAAGGTATAGGTATACCTACATTGGGATATATAGAAAAGCCTGGCAAAATGGAAGGCGGAGATATTGTTTGGTTGGATGAAAAAACAGTTGCTGTAGGAAGAGGTTATAGAACTAATGATGAAGGTATAAGACAGTTCAAAGAACTTGTTAAGGATATAGTTGATGAAGTAATTGTTGTTCCTATGCCTCATGGAGAAGGATGTGATGCATGTCTTCACTTAATGAGCATTATTAGTATGGTTGATAAAGATTTAGCAGTTGTTTATTCAAAATATATGCCAGTGTTTTTTAGAGAATTGTTGCTACAAAGAGGAATTAAGCTTATTGAAGTTAACGATAAAGAATATGATTATTTAGGATCAAATGTTTTAGCTTTAGCACCAAGAGTGTGTATAGTAATGGATGGTAATCCTGAAATAGTTAAAAGTTTAAAAGAAGAAGGATGTACAGTTTATACTTATGAAGGTCATGAAATGTCATTTAGAGGAACGGGTGGACCTACTTGCTTAACATGTCCTATAACAAGAATATAGGAGGAAATTGTGGAAAATAAATTTTTAATTGGAATTGAAGCAGTCTCTTTAATACTTAAAAATTAATTTTTGAAAAAGACTAGTAAATATAATTAAGAGAGTGTGCGATCTTTTATGTTTTAAAAAGAACTCTTTAAATTTATATTTATGTTGTTTATATAATTTTTAATAAATTAGGAAGGAGGCTATTTTTTACAAATTTTAAATAAATATAAAGGAGAATTGTATATGTCATTTGAAGATATTTTATCGGTTATTGTTTATGATTATTTATGGGGTATGCCTTTAGTCGCTATAATTCTTGTAGTAGGTATTTACATTACAGTTAAAACTGGATTTTTTCAGATTACAGGTTTTAAATTAGCCATGAAACATGCTTTTAAAAGCATTATGGGTAAAGATAAATCTGAAAATGATGAGGTTGGAGTTGTCTCACCACTTGAGGCAATGAGCGTTGCATTAGGAACAACTATTGGCGTTGGAAATATAGGTGGAGTTGCTACAGCCATAGCAGTAGGTGGACCTGGTGCAGTTTTTTGGATGTGGGTTGCAGCACTATGTGGATTGATAGTAAAAATGTGTGAAATTACTCTTGCAGTTTATTATCGCTCAAAAGATGCTAATAATGAAGCATATGGCGGACCAAACTATTATATGAAAAAAGGAATAGGCAAAGAGAGAAAAATGCCTGTTGTAGCAAAAGTTCTAAGTTTTATATTTGCATTCGGATTTTTAACTGGATATTTTATTAATATCCAAACATACACTGTTGCAGAAGCAGTTGCGAATACTTTTAATATAAGTATGGTTGCTGTTGCAGTATTTTATACAATATTGTTGTATTTAATGATCAGTGGAGGAGTATCTTCTTTAGGAAAAATAGCTTCAAAGTTAGTTCCGTTTATGTGTATTTTTTACTTTGCAGGCGGAATCATAATTATATTAAAAAATATTACACAATTACCTGGAGTATTTGGTTTGATATTTAGCAGTGCATTTACAGGTACTGCAGCTGTAGGCGGGTTTGTTGGGGCAACATTTGCACAATCAATTAAACTTGGTATGTCAAGGTCTGTTTTCAGTAATGAGGCAGGATGGGGATCAGCTCCTATGATACATGCATCTGCAAAAGTGGATCATCCAATTAAACAAGGTCTTATGGGAGTTTTTGAAGTTTTTGTAGACACATTTATCATTTGTTCGATAACAGCTTTAGTTGTAATAATAACAGGGCAATGGTCAAGTGGATTGGATGGAGCTACACTTACTCTAAGTGCATTTGAAGCTGGACTTGGAAGACCTGGTAGAATTATATTGGCAGTTGGAGTATTTTTGTTTGGTATTACAACATCAAGTGGTGTATATGCTCAAATAGAAGTAGTTGTACGTTATTTAATAGGGGAGACTCCAAAGAAAAAAGCAATATTATCATTTTATAAATGGACATATCCAATTCCAAGTTTGTTAATGGTTATAATTGCTGTATACTATGGATTCCCTGGAGCAACATTGTGGATTTTCTCAGACTCATCAACTGCTCTTCCAATATTTGCAAATATAATAGCGTTGTTTATTCTTTTACCAAAGTT
>JARBUP010000393.1 GCA_029239575.1 Bacillota bacterium | reverse complement strand
CTATACAATTAGGGATATATGGACATTGCATTCCATAATAGATGGTTAGATTTTTATTTTGAATTGCTTGTTCTCTTGTAGTTTCGCTAAAACTTGGTTTTGTTCCATCAAATGACAATGCTAACAATTCGTAATCTTCTCCAATATGATCTACTGTTTCAAATCCGAAATTCTGAACAAACTTTTTATCTGACAAAAAAGGCTTTTTCTTTTTTGAACTTATGATACATACACCTGATTTATCTTTATTTTTTGCATCTTCAATGCAATATTGAAGAAGTTCTTTTCCGTACCCTTTTCCTTTGAAGTTGCCAGATACCCATAAACAATAAATGTAAATATAATTTTCTCCTAGTATAGGAACCCATGCCTTTTCAAGAGGTGCATATTCTATGAATACCTTTCCTTTTTGATTCAACTTTCTGAAAACATGTCCTTCAAATAGCCTATCTTTCAACCATTCCTTTTTTGTATAAACTCCACATTGATGCTTTTTATCAGAAATGGCACAACACAAATCTTCGTTTTCAATATTTTCCAATGTTAAATTTATATAATGATTTTGTATATCTAATGGCATAGTATGACCTCTCTTTTAGTTATAATAATATGTTTTTAATTTATTATAGCTACATTAATACGACAACAGTATGTCATATTAAATACATTATATCAAGGTTTCAATTAGTAAACTACAAAATAAAAAATGAGCAATTCTGATAGATTTTTAAATTCTATAGATTTGCTCATTTCAATCCGGCCTTTGTAAACTAGCCGATAAAATTTATAATATTTATTTTACTATTGGTTCTAGGCTTGCCTGGAAATGTCTTAATATCGCAGGTTCCCAAGTTATTCTATATCCTGGTATCTTATCTGCTCTTTCTTTTATTGCAATGAGGGCTTCAGCCACTACATCAAAATGAGCTTGAGTATAAACTCTTCTTGGTATAGCCAATCTTGTAAATTCAAATTCTGATTTGAGTTGTTCCCCTGTATCAGGGTCATTACCTAACATATAAGAACCTATATCACATGATCTGATTCCGGCTTCTTTGTATAATTCAATTGCTAATGCCTGTGCAGGGAACTCATAATATGGAATATGCGGCAATAATGCTTTAGCATCTATAAACAATCCATGTCCACCTACAGGTGCTTGGTAAGTTATGCCTGCATCATCTAATCTGCTTGCTAAGTATTCCATTTGACCATATCTGTATTGTAAATATGCTTCATCAAGTCCTTCGTATAATCCAAGAGCAAGTGATTCTAAATCTCTTCCTGAAAGACCGCCATATGTTGTAAATCCTTCAAAAGAAATTGTATTTGCTTTTACTCTTTGGAACAATTCTTTATCATTCTTTACACCTAATAGTCCACCCATGTTAACTATCGCATCTTTTTTTGCACTCATGGTGAACATATCAGCATAGCCAAACATTTCTTTTATTATATCTTTAATTGTAGAATTTTTAAATTCTTCTTCTCTTTGTTTAACAAAATAAGCATTTTCTGCATATCTAGCAGCGTCAATACACAGTGGTATACCATACTTTGTGCATATTGCAGATACATCACGCATATTTTGCATAGAAACAGGCTGTCCTCCAGCTGAATTGTTTGTTATAGTCATTACAACTAAACCAACTTTATCTCCATGCTCTTTAATTAATTCTTCTAATTTTTCAACATCCATGTTACCTTTAAAAGGAACTCTTAGTGTTGGATCTAATGCTTCTTTAACAACACAGTCAATTGCTCTTGCTCCTGCAATTTCAACATGAGCTCTGGTAGTATCGAAAAACATGTTTGATATAGCATATTTACCTGGGCCTACCAATAAGTTAAACAATACCTTCTCTGCTGCACGACCTTGATGAACTGGTTGGATAAATTCATAACCAAATATGTCTTTGCCAGCTTCTAAAAGTTTGAAATAACTTCTACCGCCTGCATAAGCTTCATCGCCTCTCATAACTCCTGCCCATTGAACATCACTCATGGCACCAGTACCACTATCAGTCAGAAGGTCAATGTAAACGTCTTCACCTTTTAGATTAAAAACATTGTACACGGTTTGGAACTTTGATAGTTTCTACCATTTTTATTCTAAATGGTTCTGCTACATATTTAATAGCCATAAAATTTCCTCCAATCAATTTTTAATTTTTAATTTTACTGCATTAATTAATAATAATTTATCACAATTTTAATTTTTTGTCAATATTATTCGAAGTTTTCTCAAGAAAACGTTAAACATTTTTAAAAAATGATAATTTTTTATTATTTTATCTCACTTATTATCAAAGCTTGAATTTTTTATCAACTTATGTATAATTAAATTAGAGAAATATTATGTAGGAGATTAGAATGAGAGCAGAATTATTGGAACATTATATTGATTTAGTTGAATTCTTAGGTTTGGTAATGGGCCCAAGCTATGAAATAGCATTGCATGATTTGAGCAGAGAAGATGAGACCATTGTAGCTATTTCAAATGGACATGTTACAGAAAGGGGTCTAGGTGCTCCATTAACAAGCCCAACTTTAAGCTTCTTATCTAAAGAAAGATATAAAAATTTTAAACATGAAGTAAATTATACTGTATTCAATATAAAACAAAAAAAGCTCCGTTCTTCAACATATTACATTAAGGATAAAGGTGAATTAGTCGGACTTTTATGTATAACCTTTGACGATGAAAGATTCAGAGATGTTAGCAAATTAATAATGGGACTTTGTCATCCAGATGAATTGTTGCAAGATAATCATTTTGAAAAAATTGATGATTTAAAAACAGACAATAATACG
>JARBUP010000085.1 GCA_029239575.1 Bacillota bacterium | reverse complement strand
TAAAAAAAATGAACTATGTATATTAATTTATAATAGTTCATTTTTTTTGTATTCAATATTTTTTTTTGTAAATAATACTTTTGAGGTGATAATTATGAAAAAAAAGATATTTTTTTTAGTTATAGTTTTGCTCATTAGTTTATCAGCAATTTATTTAGGGAGCAGCATTGACAAATCTATAAAAAAAATACCAGAAAGTGCAGTTTTATTATAACGGAGGAAAAATGAAATATACAAAAGAAAATTATCAAAAAGTTGTAGATGAATTTACTCCCAAAAATAAAAAGTTAAAAAATTTTGTTTTAGCTTATATTTTTGGAGGTGGAATTTGTCTATTAGGTGAAATAATTAAAAATATATATGTATCTGTTTTAAATGTACCTTCAGATGAAGCATCGGTTATGTCATCTGTAACATTAGTAGCATTAAGTGCTTTATTAACTGGTTTAGGAGTTTATGATGATTTGGGGAAATATGGTGGTGCAGGTACAGTTGTTCCTATTACAGGATTTGCAAACTCTGTAGTTTCACCAGCACTTGAGTATAAAAGAGAAGGATATATACTTGGTACTGCTGCTAATATATTTAAATTAGCTGGACCAGTATTGTTATTTGGTTATTTTGCTTCATTTATTGCAGGTATTTTAAGTTTAATATTTTAAATTATCATTTTAATAAATAATATATTTTAAAGAAGGGGATTAAGTTGAAAAAAATAGGAAAACAAACATTTGTTATAAAAGGTGATGTAGTAATCAGAGACACATACACTATAGCAGGAAAAAAAGAAGGAGAAGGGCCTTTAAAAGATAATTTTGATATGATTGTAGATGATAGTTTGTGGGGTGAAGATTCTTGGGAAAAATGCGAATTAAAATTCCAACAAACAGCAGTAGAAAATTTAATGAAAAAAAATAAAATAGATAAAAATAATATAGATTTATTAATCGCAGGTGATTTATTAAATCAAATTGTATCATCTTCATTTGCAGCAAGGGCTTTAGGTATGCCGTTTGTAGGAGTATATGGTGCTTGCTCAACAATGGCACTTTCCATGGGTCTTGGAGCTTTATTAATAGATGGAGGTTTTGCAGAAAATGTTATATGCGTAACGTCAAGCCATTTTTGTAGTGCAGAAAGACAATATAGACTTCCCTTAGAAATGGGTGGACAACGACATATGTCAGCACAATGGACTGTAACAGGATCAGGTGCAGTATGGCTTTCTAACAGCGGAAGTGGTCCTAAAATCAAAAATGTTACATTTGGAAAAATCATTGATTTAGGTGTAAAAGATGCAAATAACATGGGTGCAGCAATGGCACCAGCAGCATATGACACATTAAAGCAACATTTGCTTGATACTAAAAAAGAATATGATTTGATGACATCAGGAGATTTAGGAACAGTTGGTAAAAATATTGTCAATAAAATGTTCAATGAAGACAAAATGAGTATAGAAGATAAATATGATGACTGCGGAACTATAATATTTGACATAGAAAAACAGGACGTACATGCTGGAGGTAGTGGTTGTGGATGTTCAGCTGTAGTATTTGGTTCGTTTTTATATAAAAAGCTTTTAAATGGTGATATAGATAATTTATTATTTATGTCAACAGGAGCTCTGCATTCACCTACAGTTTCATTACAAGGAGAAAGTATACCGGGCATAGCACATTGCATTGGTATAGAAAGGTGAGGTGCTAATATGAATTATTTAATGAGTTTTATTATAGGTGGTATTTTATGTGCTATAGGTCAAATTTTTATAGATACATTTAAGAAAAATAATGCGTACTTATTGGTAATGTATGTTGTTTCCGGTGTTTTTCTTGGTTTTATCGGTGTTTATGATAAAATAGTTGAAATAGGTTATTCAGGTGCAACAGTGCCTTTATTAGGATTTGGAAATACATTAGCTAAAGGAGCTATAGAGCAAGCAGCAGAAAAAGGATTCATGGGAGCTTTAAGCGGAGGCGTTATGAAAACAGCACCTGGAGTTGCTGCAGCGCTTATATTTGGCTATTTAGCAGCTGTTATATTTAATCCTAAAAGTAAATAGTATTATGATTAACAGAAACAGACATAAAAAAAGAGTATATTGCAATAATAACAATATACTCTTTTAATTTATAGTTTTTTAATTTGTAATTGAATCTAAAATAGAATCTATAATTTCTTCTTCTTCATTTGCTGGTTCTTCAGTACCACCATTTCCATTTCCGTTTCCATTACCATTGTTACCATTGTTACCGTTGTTCTCGTTATTTTCTCCGTCTTCATTATCATTTTCATCATCTGGTTTATTATTTTCATTTTGCCATTGATCATAATGCCATTTTGTGTGTACTGTACAAATACCTGTAGGAACTTGGTATTTATAATCAGAAGTAAGTAAAGCCGAAGAATTTAATTTATCTACTGGAACACCTAAAACAGAAACCAATTTGTTAGCAGCATCAAATTCTGCTTGACCTAAATAATGTTGTTTTAAATCTTCTATAGAAAATGACGTCATATCTTCACGAATTTGTTGGTAAAGTGTTCTTGCTTCTGCATTGCCTGATTTTCCATATGGGTTATATGGAGGAGTTCTTTTTATAAAAACAAGATTTTGTATTTTATCTTTAGGACAAAATTGTGAAGGTAGAGCATGTGATTCTGTACAAACCTCAATAGCAACATGTACATCGCAAGTTTGAGTTGGTTGTGTACCAGGAACAAAGTATTCAGTTATAACTTGACTTCCGCGTTGATCTTGTGAACATAAGGCTGTTGGAAGTTTTCCAGACTGAGCACAAACTTTTAAAGGAACTAAATTTTTATTTAATTCAATTTTAGCAGGTGACAGTCCTTCATGAATTGGAGTCATTATACCGCTCCAAAGTCTTGCAGTAGCTCCTGAATCACCCGTAAGCTTCATTTGAACATTATCATTTCCTACCCAAATTCCTCCAACATAGTATGGAGAGAATCCCATAAACCAAAAGTCTCCATTTGCTTGTGTTGTACCTGTTTTACCAGCTACATCAATTCCCATGTTTGCAGGTAACTTAGCTCTGTATGAAAGCCCTTCAGTAACAGTTGTTTTTAAAATGCTTTTCATTAAAGAAGCAACTTCTGGGCTTACAACAACTCTTGTTTCAGGTATATTATCCAATATTGTTTCACCTTTTGCATTTATAACTTTTGTATATGCAATAGGTTCAATATATACTCCGTCATTAGCAATTGCACCATAGGCAGCTGTCATAGCAAGAGGTGAAAAACCTTTAGTGAGTCCACCTAATCCTAATGATGCTAAGTTAACATCATTATAAGCTTTATCTTCAGTACGATTTATAAATGTATCATTTTCTTCATTTTCAGCATTGATTAATCCAAGTTTAGTTAAAGAATCAATTGAAGCATCAACACCAATTGTTTCTAGCATTGTAACTGCATTAGTATTTATTGATTGTTCTATGGATTTTCTTAAAGTAAATTTACCCCAATATTTAAATTCTTTGTGTTCATACCAGTTTTTAGGCCATCTATCACCTTTTTCATTATATTTTGGCAAGTCATCCAAAACATAAGCTCCTGTATAACCTTGGTCAAGAGCAGGTAAGTAAACTGATAAAGGTTTAATTGTAGAACCTGGTTGACGTGCAGCATCTGTTGCACGATTAAATGTTTTACTTCCTTCTATATCTCTGCCACCAATCATAGCTTTAATTTTACCAGTTTTAAAATCCATTATAACTGTAGCAGATTGTGGTTGAACTGTTCCATTTTCTTGAAAGAAGAAATATCCTTCAGGGATTCTTAAAACATTATCTGAACCTACTGTGAACATTTCAGTATTTTTATTTAAATAATCTTTAGTAATTTTAAATGAACCTTTAGTACCGTCTTTTTGTAATACTTCATAGTTGTTTCCTAAGTTTAAAGCACCTATGTTGTGTGATACAAAATTTAAACTATCATCCACCGTATAACAATCCACTATATCGATTGATGAAGCATAAATATCAAATTTATTAGATTCTATAATTAAGTTACCAGCATCATCAAAACTGTATTCATTGGAATTTAAATATATACTGTTATTTTCATCCATTATGTTTACTTTGTCATAATAAATTACTTGGCCAAAATCTCCTAATATATTTAAATCTCCATCAAGGCTACCTGTTGGTGAGCCGTCATTCCATTTGAAATATTTCCAATCCTGTGCAAGTGGTTTATCGCCGGATGGAGCTTTTCCTAAGAACATTTCCCCAAAATTAGTATAAGAATCTTCTAAAGACTTTTGCATGTTTACATCAATTGTAGTTGTAATAGTTAAACCACCTTTGTAAACAAAGCTTTCAGCTTCTTCATAGCCTATATTTTGTGCTTCCATTATATCTTCAATAACTTTTTCTTTTACATAATCCATTGAAGAAGAAGCAATGCCTTCGATTTTCGTTTGACCAGGTTTTAAAGCAATTTTCATATCTTCAGTTAATGCTTGATCGTATTCTTCTTGAGTTATCATTTTTTCTTCTAACATTCTATCAAGAATTACTTGTTGCCTTTCAACTGCATTTTCATTGAACACACATGCATATTGTACTGAGCCAATATAAACATATCCTACAATATCTTCTTCTGCTATATCATTAACATCTTCTAAGTTATATCTGTTAAATGGAGCATATGATACTGTACTTTTAGCTGCCCCTGCTAAAAGAGCACTTTCTGCAAGAGTTAATTCGTTAGCATCTTTTGAAAAATATGTATGAGCAGCAGTTTGAACGCCATATGAGCTCTGTCCAAGAGGAATTGTATTTAAATAATTTTCAAGTATTTGATCTTTAGATAATACTTGTTCCATCTTTAGAGCAAGATATGCTTCTTTTATTTTACGTTCAAAAGATTTTTCATTAGTTAAATATAAGTTTTTAACTAATTGTTGAGTAATAGTGCTGGCACCTTGAGCTTTTGGGTCACCTACTTTAAAATTGTGAAGTAATGAACCAAAAATACGTCTGATATCAATACCAGGGTGTTTTTCAAAACGATGATCTTCAATTGCTATAAAAGCATGTTGTAAATGTTCAGGAATATCATTTAAAGTAACAACTTCCCTATTTTCATTTGGATCATGAATTTGTTCTATAATTGTTCCATTTTCATCAACTATAACCGAACTTTGGTTCAAAGTTGTAAGCACATTTGTAGGATCTATTTCTGGTGCTGTTTTAATTATACCAATCAATACTCCCGCTATTGCGCCACCCGCAATAATTACTGCGATGATTACACAAAGTAAAGCTATTTTTAAAATTTGTTTTGTCTTTTTGCTTTTCTTCTTTTGTGTATCTGGCTTTTTGTTATTATTATTTTCTAAATTATTTTTATTTTCTTTTGGCATATTAACCTCCGTAAATAACTACGATATAGTATACCACAAAATATACTAATTCTGTCAAAGTTATTAATATCTTTCATATTATATAATATAAAGGGAGGGAAATCAATAGTTGAAAAAACATAGCCATAAAATCATTCAGTTTTATTTGCTTCTTTTAGTTATTATTTTTTTAATTAGCGTATATTACATAGAAACAAGAATAAAACCTACATTGATATCCATATGTGATGTGCGAGCTAAAGTCATTGCAACTCAAATGATAAATGATACTATACGTCAAGAAATTCAAAAGGGTGATTTAAAAGAACAAATATTAATACCAACATATGACAATGAAGGTAAAATTAACATGATAAGAATAGATGCTCTTACAATGAATACAATTTCTTCCAATATAGCTAAAACTCTGCAAGAAAAAATAGTTAATTTAGAAGATCAATATTTTGAAATACCTCTTGGTTCTGCCATAGACAGTCAAATTTTTGCTAATACAGGTCCTAACTTAAAATATAAAATACTTCATCAAGGTAGCGTATTAGTAGATTTTAAAACTGAATTTGCAGAATCTGGTATAAACCAAACAAGATATAAAATTTTTATAACTGTAGCAGTGGATATGAGAATAATAAGTCCTGTAACCACAAGCAACATAACGGTTAATAATAATGTTTTGATAGCTGAAATCGTTATAGTTGGAGAGGTTCCGAACTCATACATGAAATATCCATTAAATGAAAAATTATGGTTGGATGAGTGATATAATTAAACCAAATAAGTTAAACTCGGTTTGTTATGCTGAGCGATAGCGAAGTATCTAATAACTTCAACATTTTTAGATTATTTATTTCTGCTCAAAATGACATAAATGTACTTTTGGGGTTATAAACACAAAATAATTAAATGAACAAAAAATATAAAAATATATATAAATAAAGGGAGGAAAAATGTTTAAAAAATAGCAATTATATATATACTAAGTAAAATAAATATGCTAAAATACAAATTAAAGACTTATGTTAAATGTTGAAAAATATTGACATTAATGTGAATTCATCCGTGATTTGGCAAAGATATTTTGACAAATCATTATTTTAATTGTTAATAACTAAAAAATTTAAAAATACATATATTTTTCGGAGGAAAAATGGAAGATAAAGAAAAATGCCTTCTTGTTGCTGTTCAATTATCAAGTGATAAAGAAGATGATAATGACATGGAAGAATTAAAAGAACTTGTTGAAGCAGCGGATGGTGAAGTTGTTTCGAGTTTAGTTCAAAACAGACAAGGGATTGATAACAGAACTTATATAGGAAAAGGAAAATTAGAAGAAGTTGCGGCATACGTAAAAGAGCTTGGTGTGGATACAGTAGTTTTTAATGATGAACTAAGTGGTTCTCAAATTAGAAATATAGAAGAAATAGTCGATGCAAAAGTAATAGACAGAACAAATTTAATACTTGATATATTTGCAAAAAGAGCTCTTACTAAAGAAGGACAGCTACAAGTAGAACTTGCACAACTTAAATACAGTTTACCAAGACTTATTGGTTTAAACAGCAACCTCTCACGTCAAGGTGGAGGAATAGGAAGTAAGGGCCCTGGTGAACAAAAGTTAGAAACAGATAGAAGAAAAATTAAAGAAAAAATTTCTGATATTCAAAATCAATTAAATGAACTTGGAAAAGTGAGAGATACGAAGAGAAAAAAACGTATGAAAGATGAAATTCCAGTTATATCAATAGTTGGGTATACAAATGCAGGAAAATCAACTTTATTAAATGCTTTAGTTGAAAGTCAATACAACAAAGAAGAATATGAAAATAAAAAAGTTTTTGCGCATGATATGCTTTTTGCCACTCTGGAAACAGAACTTAGAAGAGTAAGACTTCCTGGTGGAAGAGAAGCAGTATTTTCAGATACAGTTGGATTTATTAAAAAACTTCCTACTCAAATAGTTGAAGCATTTAAAGGAACATTAGAAGAAATTAGATTTGCAGATTTAATAGTTCATTTAATAGATATAAATGATGAAAATTTGCAGTTACACAAAGAAACAACATCCCAACTAGTTGAGAAAATAACAAATAAAGAAATTCCTGTTTTAACTGTCTATAATAAAGTAGACAAAATATTATCAGAAAATGTAACTACATTTTCAACAAATGATATAATTTATATTTCAGCATTAAATAAATATAATATAGATTTATTATTAGAAACTGTGGATTATAAAATTAATGGATATAAAACAAAATACAGCTTAAAAATTCCAAACAACGACTTAAAAACTTATTATTATTTTTATGAAAACAGAACAACAGATAATGTTGAGTTCGATGAAAGTGGAGTTAATTTTGATGCAGTATTATATGAGAATGAAGTTGAATTATATGAAAAATATATAAAAGGAAAAAAGTAAATGAATAGTTATAGATCAATTCATCTTTATGGAAGGGATGAAATAATCATAAACAAATCAAAATTTATTGGTACGGCAATGCCCGTATATTCTGAAGAGCAAGCAATAGAATTTATAGATAAAATAAAAAAAGAATTTAAAGATGCCACTCACAATGTTTATGCATATACAATAGGTGAAAATGCTAACATTCAAAGGTATTCAGATGACGGGGAGCCTAGCGGTACTGCAGGCATGCCCGTCTTAAATGTTATTTCCCAGGAAAATTTACGAAATGTAGCAGTTGTTGTTACAAGATATTTTGGCGGAATAATGCTTGGTGCTGGTGGTTTAGTAAGAGCTTACACTAAAGCAGCTAAAATAGGTTTGGAAAGTGGTATTATAGTTGATAAACAAGTTTTTAATGATGTATTTATTAAAATAGATTATACATTGCTTGGAAAAGTTGAAAATGTTTTAAGCAAAAACAATTTTATAATTAAGGATAAAATTTTCACAGAAGATGTAACTATGAATGTTTTAATAAGGGAAGATGAACTTAATAATTTAAATTCAATTATTACTGAAGCAACAAGTGCTAAAGCTGAAATTACTATAGGACAAGCAGATTATTATTCCATTAAAGAAAATAAAATAGTAACTTAATAAAAATAAATTGAAAAAGTATTATGCATATGATAAAATATATTGTTAAAATTTTATGTTAGATAAGCGCTAGGAGGAAATATGTCAGGACATTCAAAATGGTCAAATATAAAAGGTCGTAAAGGAAAACAAGATGCTAAAAGAGGTAAAATATTTACTAAATTAGCAAGATCTATAACTGTAGCAGTAAGAGAAGGCGGTTCAGATGCAGATTACAACTCTTCATTAGCAACAGCAATAGAAAAAGCAAAAGCAGAAAATATGCCTAATGACAACATAGACAGAGCAATTAAAGCTGGTCTTGGTGCATTAACAGGAAATAATTTTGAAACTATTACTTATGAAGGCTATGGTCCTAGTGGAACCGCTTTTATGGTTCAATGTTTAACTGACAATAAAAACAGAACTGCTGCAGACGTAAGACATTATTTTTCAAAATATAACGGTAATCTTGGAACTACAGGTTGCGTAGGTTATATGTTTGATAGAAAAGGAATACTTTCTATTGAAATGAAAGACAGTATAGATGAAGAATCCTTGATGATGGCAGCATTAGATGCAGGAGCTCAAGATTTTGAAGTTGAAGAAGATACTTATGAAATAGTTACTGCACCTGAAGATTTTATACAAGTTATTAAAAATCTTAAAGCTGCAGGATACACAGATGTTAAAGGGGATATAATGTACATCCCACAAACAACAGTAAAAGTTGAAGATGAAGATGCAATAAAAAATCTTGAAAAAATGATAGATGCAATGGAAGATAATGACGACATTCAAGAAGTGTATCACAACTGGGATATGCCAGAAGAAGAGGACGAAGAATAATCTTGAATGATGATAAACACCTTAAATTTTATTATGTATATTAAAGAATACTAATAATCTTGGAGGTGTTATTTTGTATTTAGAATTTGAAGATTTTTTATTTAATTGTTTGTAAAAAGGATTGTAAAAGTTAGGCTATTACAGTCTAAATAAAAAATATTTGTTGACATGATTATATATTAATTCTATATTTATAATACAGATAAACGTTATCTTTGAATACTTAATAAAAGGGGATAAGGGTATGGAAATTAACTATATTTTAGCTAATGAAATCTTAGAAGAAACAAATTATCGATCAAAAAATATTATTCGCAGCAACAAAAGAAAATTATTAATGGTGAGTTTTTAATCATGTGTACAAGTTTTATATACAGAGGAAAAGATACAATTATTGGAATGAACTTTGATAACAATGGTATGAAGTATACTATTGATACTAAAAATCCAAAATGGTTTACTGTACTTGTTGATGGTGGACGTGGAATGTTTCCATCATTTGGAGTAGATAGATTGGGAAGATTTTTCAACAATCTTGTAGTCGATACAAATGGTAAGGGCTTATATAAGCGGGCAAGCAAAAAGGTTACTCATACAACAAAACTGATTGAAGATATTCTCAATGATGTCATTTGCGTAGAAAATATAGGTGAGTATTTAGAAAACATTGAAGTTGTTAATACTCCATACTGGAGCAGTCATAGTATGATTTGTGATTCCAATGCAAAT
>JARBUP010000084.1:1765-23899 GCA_029239575.1 Bacillota bacterium | reverse complement strand
CATTTGGTACAAAGTTGAACTATTTGTTTAAAAAAATTAATTAAAATTTAAAATTTTAATTAAAGTTTTTTATAGCTTTTAACATAAGCCTTGTGAATTCATCTTGCTCTTCTTCAGAAAAACCATTAAACACTTTATTTAATAATTGCTGAGAAATGATATCAAAGTTTTCACGATATGCTATAGCTTTTTCAGTGGCAACCACGTATGTAGCCCTTTTATCTTCAGTACAGTTTTCTTTTTTTAAATATCCTAACTGCACAAGTCTATTTATCATTTCTGTAACAGTTGTTTTTTGCTTGGATAAAGTGTCGCATAATCCCTTTATTTGTACCCTACCACCATTTTTATAGACAATTTCTAAAATTGCGCCATGACTAGGTACGATATCATTGTATTCAGTTTCTTTAATTTCATTTTTTAAAAAATCATTGATTAATGTATTGAGCAAAGAATTATAGCTTGCAATACCTCTATTTTTTTCATCCATTTTCATCACCAAAATAATTATAGTTCAACTTTGAATTAATGTCAATAATAAATTTAAAATAATTGTTTATCATTAAACTATGAACAGATATAAAATTAAAAGAAAATCAAGAATTAACTTAATTGCAAATAAGTTTTTATATATTAGCTATTATCAATAAGTGACAAATAAAAAAAGATACAATATTAAAAAACATTTCCATATCATAGAATTTATGTAGTATAATAAAGCTTAAGAAAATGAAGTAAGATTTATTTTTCATGACTAAAATCAATTAATTTAGGTATTACTAAATTAATTTGGAATGTTGCATTTTACAAAAATATTATTAAAAGGAGAACATAAATGCGTAAGACAAATTTTAATGCAAAATTAATTGGTGACATGGCATTTGAAATGGATATTGATGGTCATAAACTAATTACTGATACAACAATAGAAAATGGAGGCAATAATTTGGGACCAAGTCCTAAGGCATTGTTGCTTGCTGGATTAATTGGTTGTTCTGGTATTGATATAATGTGGATAACTAAAAAAATGAGATTGGAAGTAGAGGATGTAAATGTTGAAATAGAAGCAGAAACAAGGGATGAAGATCCTAAAATCTACAACTATATCCATGTGATTTATAAATTTAAAGGTAAGGATTTACCTATGAACAAACTTGAAAACGCAGTAAAACTTTCTATGGAAAAATACTGTGGTGTTGTTGCAATGTTAGAAAAGGCTGTTCCTATTACTTATGATATAAAGATTGAAGAATAATATAAATAATAATATTTTAAGGTTTTATAAAACGAATTGAAAAGGAGTATTAAAATGTATACAAATCCATTATACAGACCTCCAAGTGAGGCTTACAGCTTGATAATTCAAGTAACAGAAGGATGTTCTCACAACAAATGTAGATTTTGTAGCATGTACAAAGGTAAACAGTTTAGGGTGAGATCCAATGATGAATTAAAAGAACATATCAAATGGCTAAAATCTTATAACAAAGATCCAAATAGAATATTCTTAGCTGATGGAAATGTTTTGTGCTTAAGTACGGATAAATTAATTGATCTTTTACAAATGGTCAAAGAAGAATTTCCTACGGCAAAGAGGATTAGTTCATATTCAGGTCCTTTAGATTTATTGAGGAAAACTGATGAAGAGCTTAAAGAAATAAGAGAAGCTGGACTTGAACTTTTGTATATGGGTGTTGAGAGTGGTTCTGACTCTGTTCTTAAGCACATGAACAAAGGGGTAAACCAAGAACAGATGATTGAAGCTGGTCAAAAAGCTATTAAAGCAGGATTTAAACTGTCATGTATGATAATATCAGGACTTGGTGGGACGGAGCTTTTAGAAGAGCATGCTATTGAATCTGCGAAAGTTATTTCTGCAATTAATCCTCATTATTTCTCGTTGCTAAGGCTTGTTGTTGAAGATAGTCTTGAACTGGCAGATGATATTCAAAAGGGAAAATTTCATTTGGCAACTCCTCTTCAGATTGTTGATGAGACCATTACTTTACTTGAAAATATAAATCTCACAGACTGCACATTCAGGGCAAATCATGTTTCAAACCATGTTAACCTTGCAGGAACTTTAAATCAGGACAGAGATTCTCTAATTCATAATCTTAAAAAATATAAAAATAGCTCAAGTTTCACCCCAAGGATGTATGATTTTCTGTAGCATTTTTTATAAATTAGTAACGCTGCAATTCTATTTTGAATTGCAGCGTTATTGCATTACAAATAATAATTTTCTTATGCTTTACTTGCTTTTTTAAATATATATGGATGTATAAAACATAGTAATCCACTTATGGATGCAGCAGGAAAAATAAATTTGGTGATATTATCAGCAATTAATATAAAATCAGGATTATTAATTATAATTCCTATGGCCTGACCAAATACAAGGATTAAGCTGCCTAAAAAGAAAGAAATAAACCCAATAAATATTATAGTTTCATATATTTTTTTCATATATACTCCTCTCGTTTATAATAGAATTTTAATTAGTAATATAGCTGTAAAGGATAATTCAACTATATCTCATCATTAATGAGGTATTGGCATTAATCCCATAGCTACTAAAACTGCTATAGCAGTAATTGGTACAACGAACCATACTATTAAAGGTACAAATATTTTTTGTGGTTCGGCTCCTGTTAAACCACATCCTATAAATAAAGCTCCTGATGCAGGTGGTGATGCTCCTTCTGTTGAAGCAACAACTAAAATAGCAACTGCTGCTGCTAACGGATCAACTCCTGCATAAATTAAAATTGCATGTGATACTATACCTACTGATGTCAGTGTTGCGGTTGATGATAAAGGACCGGCAACTACAGCAATTAATACACAGATTATAATTACTGTCAACAATTTAGATAATTGAAGACCGTCAAGTAAAGCAACAATGTCATTTGCAAGTCCTAATTTAGAGATTATATTTGCTGCAGCAAACACAAATAACAATAAACCACCTATACTTTTAAAATGAGGCAATAATTCTTTTATGAAATTTTCTTTAGTTTGTAATTTTTCCTTAATACCTTTATAGTCTAATAACAAAATAAAGAAAGTCATTAAAGATGGTATCCATACTAAAATATTTATGCTGTCAATTGCTTTTTCCCAAATTTCGGATCTGTTAGCAAAGAAATCTGCTAAAGGTCCCATAGTTAATGCTACTGGGATAACAGCACCCAAAAATATCAATGCTGATTTTCCGTTTCTTCTGAACACTTCTAATATTGGGCTTGCTTCACCTTGAATTGAAGGTTGAATATTAAACTTTCTAACATTGTAATGAATATAAACCATTCTCCAAATTACTTGGTATATTCCTGTAATAAATAATGCTATATACAATTGTCCTTCTGATACAGTACCAACTACTGTTGGAAATGCCAATACTATGAAAAGGGATGAGCTCGGAGGAAATCCTGCTCCTAATCCACCATTGCCTGCAATTAAAGTTGCGGCTGCTTCTTTAGACCATCCTGATTTCAATAACCATTGTGCAGTAAAGGAGCCGGATGTTGCTGCATTTGGCGTATTACCACCTGAAAGCATTCCCAAAACTGATGATAATGCAGTATTAACATATGCCGGACCTCCTTTTAATTTTCCAAACATACGGTTTAATATATTTAACAAACCATCCAATACATTTGAATGTTGTAATAAAAATGACATAAATACAAAAGCTAAAGAAGCAAATAAAACTTCATAATTCAAAGCATATTTCAAACCATCTATTAATAAGCTCGGTGCTTCCTTTCCTCCGAACAATGATACTGAAATCATGCCTATAAACATTGCTTCGCCAATGTTTCTTTTTACTTTTACACTCCAAAAAATAATCAGAAGTATAAAAACAATCATGGCCGAAAGACCCATGCCCATATGTTACCTCCTGTAAAAACTAAAAATATTATAGAATGAATAAATCCTATATCATACCATATTTTTTCATTTTTCTCCACAATGTAGGGGTGCTGATTGAAAGAATTTCAGCGGCTTTGGTGCGGTTTCCATTAGCTTTTTCCAATGCTTTACGGATTAAATTAATTTGAGCTTCATCTACGGTGATGTCTAAACTTTCTGCAGTTGGAAAAGTCAAAGCTGTTTGTCCTTTTTTTAGGTCATATCCGAAAGCATCTTCAACTTGTTGTCTTGTGATTTTTGTGGAATGATTAACTGCCAATATACGTTCTATTACATTTGACAGCTGTCTGACATTTCCTTCCCAGCTTTGAGCACAAAGAATATCTAATGCATCCTGTTCAAATTTTATTGTGTCTGAAAAGCCCCATTCTTTTAAAAATGAATATGCTAAAAGAGGAATATCTTCTTTTCTTTGTCTTAAAGGAGGTATTTCTAATTCCAAAACACAAAGCCTGTAATACAGGTCGGGACGGAAGTTTCCTGCTTCAACTGCATGGAAAAGCCTTTTGTTGCTTGCAACAATTATACGGATATTCACAGGTATGACCCGGTCATCTCCAACTCTTGATATTTCTTTTTCTTGTATAACACGTAAGAATTTTGCCTGTACGTTCATGGATAGTTCGCTGATTTCATCAAGAAACACAGTTCCGTTATTAGCTAATTCAAAAATACCTGCTCGACCTTCCCTCCTTGCACCTGTAAAAGCGCCACTGGCGTAGCCAAATAATTCACTTTCTAATATGCTTTCCGGCAATGCAGCACAGTTTATTGCAACAAAAGGATTTCGGGAGCGAGGGCTGTAATTGTGGATGCTTTGTGAAAGAATTTCCTTGCCTGTTCCTGTTTCGCCATATATTGCGATGGTGCTATCTGAGAGAGCATATTGCTTTGCCTTTTTCTTGAGTGTTTCCATAACAGAGGAGCGGCTTACTATGTCTGAAAATACTTTTTTTGCAATATAACCACGAGCAGCATTTTTTCTTTTTATTTTTTGATCCAGTGATAAAATATCATCTTCCTTTTGAACAGTGATTACAGCACTCATTAACTTACCTTTAACCATGATGGGAATGCAGTTTAAAATAATAGGAATACCATTTATTTCTATGAGTTGATTTACTATAATTGTTCCATTGCCCAAGGATTCGGCAATGCATTGATCGGGAATAAGCGTAGCTAATGACATATCTTCACGGTAATTCAAAATACGCTGAGCATTATTATTGATATGTAGTATTGATCCCTTAATGTCAACATGTATAATTCCTTCTATGGTGTGATTTATAATGGTTTGTAAAGTTTGAAAACGTTCCATGCGTTCATTTTCTATACGCAACATATTCATTGCTTCATTAGTTGCCTGTTCAATAGCATTTTCATCGGCATCACTTGCCACATAAAGCATGTCCTGTTCCAATGCGACAGAGTTTGCCAGTATGCCACCGATTATTAATTTAATTCCACGTTTTTTTAATTCTACTATAGTAGGGTGAAATTCATCGTCTGAGTTGACGGTAATAATTTCAATTGGTTGATTCATGATTTGCTTATAGAGATAAGCTGTTTTACATATTTGCGGATAGCCTACTATGGCGATGCTATCACTCATCTTTAAAGCTTTTTCCATTGAAAGCCATATGTCCATGAAGCTATGACGCATGTCGATGACAGGGATATTGACTTGTTTGCTTAAACGAGTCATTGTTCCACCTCTCGAAACAATGATTCGGGTATTATAATTTTCAATCATATTTTTGGCAATTATATCAGCTTCATCCCCAAATGCTTCAAAAACCGGAAAATCAAGTTTCATTCTTGTTAGTGTATTCCTTATTCTATCAGCTTGCTGTTTAGTTGTAGCGATATAAATAATACTATTATCCATAACAACACCTCAATTCAATTTTGAATTTCATAATTGAAATAGTCTTTTAATTATGAAATAAATCTTAGCATATCGTATTCCTGATGTCAATTATTAAGTAAAAATAGGAGAGAAAATTAAATAATTAGTTAAAAAATAAACAATGGCTTATTTTCAAAACTTTGACAAGAATTATTAATATAGAATCTGCATTTGTAATGCCTTTAAATTTATAAATTAATGAAAATATCACCAAAAATATTTGCAGGAAAAAATAGATTTTTACTTTTTTCTACATTATTTTTTTTGGCATACGTTTTGCTATATATACCAGTGTAAGTGTTTAAGTAAATTAATTACAAAATATTGCTTAACAATAATTACAATTCAATATAGTACAAATGGAGGAAAAATTTATGCCAGTAGGAAAAAGAATTTATTTGAAAAGGGAGTTGCCGGATCCAGAGCTTGTACAGAAATTTAAGGAGATACCGGGAGCAAATATAGCTGATACTATGGGACGTTCTTGTGCCATGAATCCGCGCATCCGTCTCGTAAGTCAACCAAAATCACCAATTGCTGTTGGAGTGGCGCTTACTGTTAAAGGAAGAGCAGGAGATAATCTTGCTTTGCATTCAGCACTTAATATTGCAAAGGAAGGCGATTTTATAGTTGTTTCCAATGAAAGTGATGATACGAGAGCATTGATGGGCATGATTATGATGAGCTATCTTTGTGAATACAAAAAAATAGCCGGAATAATACTTGATGGACCTATTAGAGATATTGATGAAATACGTTGTTTAGATTTTCCAGTATATGCAACAGGAACTACACCTGGAGGTCCATACAAAGAAGGTCCTGGCGAAGTAAATGTACCGATTTCTTGCGGAGAAGTTAGCATTAATCCTGGTGATATTATTGTGGCTGACTCTGACGGAGTAATTGTAATTCCAAAAAAAGATGCTGCGGAAATTCTCGTGGAAGCAGAAAAATTACAAGCAACAGATGCAGCGAAAGTTATTGAATCAGGCAAAGGTACAGTTAATCGTTCATGGGTTGAAAAAACTCTTGTAGAAAAAGGTTTTGAAATAATCGATGATATTTACCGCGGTTAAATTTAACTGCTTAGGAGGTTAAAAAATGCGTTTTAATGCTGCAAAGTTAAAATCGTTTACTAGTGATATCATGCAAAAAGCAGGACTTGACCAGGATAGCAGCAATATTTTTGCAGAAAGTCTTGTCAATGCGGATATGAGAGGTATCAGTTCCCATGGAATGACGCGCTTGACAGCTTACTCACGACGCATACGTGATGGACTTGTATCAAAAGATACAGAAATTAAAATAGTTCAGGATAACAATTCTCTTTTACTCATAGATGGACAAAATGGTATGGGAGCAGTAACAGCACAACGTGCTATGGAGTTATGTGTTGAGAGAGCTGAAAAAAATGGATGTTGCTTCGCAGCGGTCAAAGGAGGAAATCACTTTGGGTATGCAGCATTTTTTACAGAATATGCAGCATCGAAAGGAATGATTGGAGTTGCCATTGCCAATGGGCCAGTAGCCCTTGCTCCTATAGGAGGAATGAAGCCAATGCTTGGAACTAACCCCATATCAATTTCCATTCCAGCAAATCGTCATCATCCAATGGTGCTTGATATGGCGACCAGTATTGTTGCTCGTGGGAAAATAACTTTAGCCAAAAAAGAAGGACGCACCATACCTGATAATTGGGGAGTTGATGAACAAGGTTATCCAACTAATGATCCGTCAAAAGTGTATGCCATGCTTCCTTTTGGAGGAGCTAAAGGTTATGCTATATCTCTTATTACAGAAATTTTATGCAGTTGTCTTAGCGGTGCGCTTAACGGTCAAACAATGGGTAGCTTTTACGATTATACAAGCACTCAGCAATCAGGTTTCTTTTTAGGAGCGTTTAATGTTGGCAGCATAATTCCAATTGACATTTTTAAAGAAAACGTTGATGAACTATTTGACAGCATTAAACAATCTCCAAAGGCTCCCGGCGTTTCAGAAATCATGATTGCCGGTGAAATTGAATTTAATAATTATGAACAAGCATCAAAAGAAGGAGTTCAACTGTCAGAAGCTGTAGTTGCAGAACTTTTAGTTCTTAGTACAGAATATGGTGTACCCTTTGAATGCGAATTTAGTCAATGATAAACTTTTATATTTAATATTTTTAGGAGGTGCGATATTTGAAAAAAATTAAGCTTGATTCAGTAATTTGTTTTTGTTTCATGTTGTTTTCATTATTTTATTTTTATTTTGCCATGCATCTGAAATTATGGGGCGGTAAATATGCACCAGGACCTGGTTTTATACCACGCTGGGTCAGCGGTATGATGTTTGTATTATCTTTAATTGCATTTGTAAATTCACTAAAAGAAAATGGAATTACTCTAAAAGATGCTTTGCCTGCAAATATTACAAGCAGAATTAATCTTTTTGTGTGCTGGGGTGGATTAATATTCTTTTTAATTTTTGTTAAGAAAATAGGATTTGTTGTTACTTCAATAATTTTATTAACTGCACTATTTAGCAGAGGAACTAAGTGGCCAAAAGCAATACTTTTAGGTACTATTGTTTCGGTATGTTGTTTTGTTATATTTAAAATGGTATTGCAGGTACAGATACCTACAAATCAATTTGGATGGTAAGGAGGGAGAAATATGGATATTGCATCAACATTTTTATATTTATTTGACGGTTTTGCCAGTGCATTAAGCGGAATGAACCTGCTTTATTGTGCAGTGGGGGTAATATTTGGTATGTTGGTAGGTGTTCTTCCAGGACTAGGTCCTACAGCAGGAACAGCTCTTTTATTACCATTGACATTTTCCATGTCTCCAACAGAATCAATCATCATGCTTGCAGGTATCTATTATGGTGCCATGTATGGAGGTACAAT
Organism: Bacillota bacterium; assembly: GCA_029239575.1. Lineage (GTDB taxonomy): Bacteria > Bacillota > Clostridia > Tissierellales > Sedimentibacteraceae > Sedimentibacter. Next base: position 15,155 of record JARBUP010000084.1, on the reverse strand, counting down.
TACATCGGTACTTATTAACACACCTGGAGAGACAGCATCCGTTATCACATGTTTGGATGGTCACCCGTTGGCAAAGCAGGGACGTGCAGGCGCAGCTTTAGGTGTAGCTGCCATAGGTTCATTTATAGGAGGATTGATTGCACTTTTAGGATTAATTCTTGTAGGACCTGTGTTGGCAAAACAAGCTTTAAAATTTGGACCACCGGAGTTTTTGTGCCTTATCGTTATGGGACTTTCCCTTGTAATAAGCTTGTTGGGACGTTCTGTAGTTAAAGGTTTGATGTCAGCTTTGTTGGGATTGATGATAGCAATGGTAGGTATGGACCCTTTTAATGGTACAATTCGTTTTTCATTTGGAGTGCCTAATCTTGTAAGCGGAATTGATTTCATTGCTGTTTCAATGGGTGCTTTTGCAATGACTGAAATATTTGCTAATTTAGCTGAAGATTTAAATGTTAAACAAGAAGTTCATAAAATTCAAAGCATGTTCCCTCGCAAAGATGAGTGGCCAATAGTTATGAAATCAATTTTTAGGGGAAGCTTTATAGGGTTTTTTATGGGGCTGATACCGGGCTGTGGTTCATCAATTCCTACAGTTATGAGTTACTCTGTTGAGAAAAAGCTTTCAAAGCATCCCGAAAAATTTGGAACAGGTGTAATCGAAGGAGTTGCAGGGCCTGAAACTGCAAATAATGCATTTTGCGGAGGAGCTCTCATACCGATGTTCACTCTTGGTATTCCTACTTCACCAGCAATGGCAATGCTTATGGGTGCCTTTATAATGCACGGTGTTGCTCCGGGTCCTACTCTTTTCCCGGAACATCCTGAAGTTGTATGGCCTGTAATAGCAAGTATGTTCATAGGGAACATATTATTAGTTGTTTTGAACCTTCCTTTGGCAAATGTATGGGCTCAAATTACTAAAATTCCAAACAAATATTTATTCCCAAGCATAATCATTGTAAGCTTGCTTGGCGTTTACAGTATAAACTACAGCCTATTTGATGTTATGGTAATGATAATTGCAGGTTTTATTGCATATTTCTTGAAGATGGTTGGTTTTCCAATGGTTCCGCTTATATTGACATTTATTCTTGGTGATAACTTAGAAATGGCTATTGACCAATCAATGACAATGTTCCAAGGGGATATGTTAAGAATTTTCCAACGCCCTATTTGCATAGTTTTGATAATATTTGATAATAGTAATTTTCTTGACTTTATTTATGGGTGTTTTTCAAAAACATAGAATCAAAGAAACATTGGGCGGAGAAGAATCAGAAGCTTAAATTAATTTTGTTATTGTAAGGGGGTAAGTAAAAAAATGATTAAATTAGGATTTATAGGCTTTGGCGAAGCTGCTTATAATATCAGTATTGGTTTGAAATCTGAAGGGGTTACAGGCATAGTTGCTTATGATGCAATGGCTGATAAACCGCCAATGAGCGAGCTGATTAAAACTCGTGCCAAAGAAGCTGATGTAGCTTTGCTGCCTCAAGCCGAAGATGTGGCTAAAGAGGCTGAAATTGTTATAGTATCAGTTCCTTCAAGCTTTACTATTGATGCATGCCGTTCTGTGATTGGAGTTATGCGTCCCGGCCAGATTTATGCAGATGTGGGAGCATCAACACCAGAAACTAAAAGACAGGTATGGAAATTATTAAAAAATAAAGGCGTATTATTTTCTGACAGTGCCATGCTTGGCTCACTGCCTCTTAGCAAACATAAAGTTCCAATCGTGGCAAGCGGCAATGGCGCTGAAGCTTTTTATGAAGCTCTTGCTCCATATGGCATGAAGATCGAAGTAGTAGGAGAAAATCCTGGAGATGCTTCTGCTATAAAATTGTTAAGAAGTGTTTATATGAAAGGTATAGCAGCGCTCATGATAGAAATGTTGGAGGGCGCAGAGGCAAATGGCGTTTCAGATCAAGTCATTCATTCAGTTGGAGAATCTCTTGATGGCATCAAATTTGAAGATCATCTTAACAGGCTTGTTACAGGTACTGCAATTCACGCACACAGAAGAGCAGTTGAACTTGATGGTTCAATTAAAATGCTCGAGGAATCAGGTATTTGTTATGATATGACTTTATCAGCAAAAAATCGCCATGCTATGCTTGAGCCATATGATTTTGCTGAAAAATTTGTTCAACATAAACCGAATGGATGGAAGGAAATACTTGATATTATCAATTCGAAATCAGAATGTACGGCTTAGAATATAAATCATGTATAAGAAGGTGATGCTTTTGAAAACTGTTGCCATTGTTGGTGAATACAGTTCATCAGTCATGAATGAACTAAAAATTAAGCTATCCCCAAAATTTCATTGCATACACATCCCTAATAACCAGAGTTTTGATAAATTATGTGAAGCAGATTACGTAATACTTCGTGGACCTAAAATGTATGCTAGTATATTGGAACCGTTGGCAGGAAAACTTAAGCTCATTCAGCGTTGGGGTTCAGGTTATGACGGTGTGGACGTTAAAAAAGCAGGGGAGCTGGGAATATCAGTAGCTATAACAAACGGAGTAAATTCTAATGCAGTTTCAGAATTGGCAATCGCATTGATGTTATCACTCTACAGGCATATTATTCCTTTGAATAATTCTGTTGCTTCTGGTATATGGGAAAGACAAGTGTATATAGATAAAACTTACGAAATAAATGGTAAAACTGTAGGGTTAATAGGCTGCGGAAATATAGGGCGTTTAGTAGCTAAAAAAGTACAATCATTAGGAGCAAATGTTATTTACTATGATTCTTATCGTATGACACCTGAACGTGAAAAGGATCTTAATATTAAATATGCAGAAGCGGAAGAGCTACTGAAACAGTCAGATATAATAAGTCTTCATTTACCATCAACGCCTGCAACAAAAGGTATGATTAATAAGGACTATTTGTCACAGATGAAACCAAGTGCAATTTTAATAAACACAGCACGGGGCAGTATAATAAATGAAAACGATTTGTACGAAGCATTAAAAAATAATTGGATTCTTGGTGCTGGACTTGATACTTTAGAACAGGAGCCACCTTCACCAGACAATCCTCTTTTAACTCTTGATAATATTGTTATTACACCACATGTTGGAGGGAACACAGTTGATATGAACAGTATTATGGTTTCACATGTAGTGGACAATATTATTAGAGTGGATAATAATGAGCCCATACCTATACCTATTGGTGATTTAGTAAATGGTGAATATTTAATCGAACAAAAAAATGAAAATATGGATATAAGTTTTTGTTTTTAAATCATTCATTAAGTTTTGAGTTTAGATTAAATAAATTTATTTAAGGAAAAACGGGAAAGTTGATAATACTTTCTCGATAAAAATATGGTATACGATACATAATTCGTAAACCCAAAATAATAGGAGGAAAATATGAAAAAATTTAAAAGTTTAGCATTAATTTCAAGCCTTGCAATTTCCATGATGTTCTCTTTAGTAGGTTGTGCTTCTGACAGCAACACTGCTGGAAATACATCCGGTAGCACTGAGCCTACAGCAAATGCAGGAGATAGTTCATCATATCCAAAAGAACCAATTACTTGGGTTGTTCCTTGGAAACCAGGTGGTGCAAATGACATATGTGCTCGTTTAATTGCTCCAGAACTCGAAAAAGAACTTGGCGTGCCGGTAACAATTACAAACACTGAAGGTGCTGGTGGTTGGATAGGTTATAATATGGTTTTATCAGCAGATGCAGATGGTTATACTATTTGTAACGTATCTCTTCCAGGATTGGTTGCAAACTATATAAACCCTGAAGCACAACGTACAAACACTTTCAAAGATTTTGCTCCACTTGTTAACTTTGCACGTGATTACGTAGTGGTTTGTGTTCGTCCTGATGAAAATCGTTTCACTACTTTCAAAGACTTATATGAATTCAGCAAAACAACTGAAATTTCAGTTGCAGGAACATCTGGTGCAGGAGATGACGGTGTGTTCATAGCTCAACTTGATTCACTTGAAGGCGGTCAGTTTGTTCATCTTGCAACTACAGGAAGTTCAGAATCATTAACAAGCTTGTATGGCGGTCATGCTGATATCAGTGTAGCAAATGTAAGCGAGGTAGGTAATGCAATTAAGGCAGGACAATTAAAAGTTATAGCTGTTGCTTCTAAAGAGCGTGTATCACAATTACCTGATGTTCCAACTGTTTTTGAAGAAGTTGGTGTTGAAATAGTAGCTGACAGTTCTCGTGGTATTGTAACTAAAGCTGGTGTTCCTGAAGAAGTATTGACAAAAATGCGTGAAGCTTTAACAAAAGTGCTTGAGAGTGATGAACTTAAAGCAAAATTAGCTGAACAAGGCATTGACGTTCAAATCACTGATTGGCAAGGATATTTAGAAATTTTCCAAGCAGCTGAAGATCAAATGAAAGAATATGGTCCTAAATACTTTGGTTGGGAATTAAAGAAATAAAATAGTAATAAAATTTTATCAAACAAAAGGTGGCTTCGCAGCAATTATGTTGTGGGCCATCTTTTTTTTATGTTTTTGAGAATTAGAATATTTATTAAACGAGTTGTTTTTTCTTGCATCGGAAATCAACCTATTTACTCTAATCAAAGTTATGCTATAATAAGTTTAGAACAAATATTTTTTTCATATAATTTATTAGATACTTAAAAAAACGTAATATAAACACTAATATATTTATTAAATAACTTCTGAAAATAGGAAAGAGGAAAGTTAATGCTTGAAATTTTAAGTCAGGTTCAAAAAATAATTGACATGTGTGGGGATAATACTGAAATTGTAATTTGTAATAAAAAAGGTATTGTAGAATATAGTGCATGTCAATATTATACGCATCTTCCTGCACTTTTATTGGGAGAACATATCCTTGATGTTTATCCAAGTTTGACTGAAGAAACTAGTACAATAATGAGGGCTTTGAAAACTGGTAAATCCATTGTAAATGAAAAACAGATTTTAACGAATAGCGAAAATCAACAGATCACCTTAATCAGTACGACTATGCCAATATTTGAAAAAGGCGAATTAATTGGAGCTGTTGATTATGGAAGGTTCCTTAAGATTATAAACAGCAAATCAACGGAAGTTGAAAGAAATGGTCTCTTTGAGCTTGATGATATCATTACTAACAATGATAAGATGCTTATGTTAAAAGATCAAATTAAAATGGTTGCTGATTCTAACTCTACAGTGCTTATTTATGGTGAAACAGGGACAGGAAAAGAATTGGTAGCTCAGTCCATACACACAAGCAGTAAGCGCAAGGATAAACCATTTGTTTCACAAAATTGTGCTGCAATTCCAAGCAACCTTTTTGAAAGTATTTTTTTTGGTACTGAGAAAGGTAGTTTTACTGGTGCACAAACTCAAAAGGGATTATTTGAATTTGCTGATGGAGGAACATTGTTTTTGGATGAAATCAATTCAATGGACATTTCCATGCAGGTTAAATTATTGAAAGTGTTAGAAGATAAAAAAGTGCGACATATTGGTGGACATAAGGACATTCCTTTTGATGTACGAATTATATGTGCTACAAATGAAAAACTCGAAGATTTACTCGATTCTAAGCGTTTAAGAGAAGATTTATATTATAGAATCAGTATAGTTAAAATATATATACCTCCATTAAGACAACGTAAAGATGACATATTGCTACTCGCTGATTATTTTATACAGAAATATAATAATCAGATGAATAGAAACATCAGAGGATTAAGTGAAATGGTAAAAAGTATTTTCTATAGCTGGAATTGGCCTGGTAATGTAAGAGAAATGAAAAATATTATAGAGAGCGCGTTCAATCATGCAGGAGGGGATGAATTTCTATTAAAAGATGTTCACGAACTCACAAGGTCCATTGAATATAAAAGTTCAACATTAAATGATGATACTGAAGACATTTTTAATGAAACTATTAACTTACAAAATGCAGTTGATAAATATGAAAAAGAATTGATTCAGCAAGCTATTAAAAGTACTAACAGCCTTACAGAGGCAGCGAACAAACTAACAATTACTCCTCAGAGTTTAAATTATAAAATTACAAAGCATAATTTGCGTTAAAATTTCATTTTAAAAAAATCTTTATTAATTTTTAAAATTTTTTTTAAAACTATAAAAATATTTTTAAAATACAGCATAAAAGATGTCGTTTTATGCTGATTTTTGTTTGGCATAAAAATTGCTACTTATAATTGTACAAAATGAATTACAAAGGAGGGAAGAATCCTACAAATTTTTTAAAGCAATAATATATATAAAATTATTATTAATATTTAACTATGGAGGATTAAAAAATGGATTTATTAACATTATTGGAAAAAATAGCAGGGTTGCTTTGGAGCGTACCAATGGTTGTGCTTTGTATGACAGTTGGCGTAATCTATTCTGTTGCTCTCAAGTTTCCACAGATCGTTCGAATCAAAGACATGGCTCATTATCTGATCGCTGGTGAAAGCTCAAACAGCGGTATTTCATCTTTCCAGAGCTTTGCAATGGCACTGGGAGGCAGACTTGGTATCGGGGCAATAGCCGGTGTTGCTACTGCCGTTTGCTTTGGTGGACCAGGAGCTATTTTCTGGATGTGGGTCTATGCTATATTCGGTGCAGCATCAGCTTTTGCTGAAGCAGTTCTTGGCCAGATTTGGAAGGAATCAGTCGGCGGAGAATATAGAGGAGGACCGGCTTATTACATTGAAAAAGGTGCTAAGTTAAAGCCGGTGGCAATAACTTTTGCCATATTTGCAGTAATAGCATTTGGATTTACAGCACCTGCCATCCAGGCATTCAATATAGCTGAAGCAGCTAAGAATGCATTTGGTATTAATACCGCGATCACAGGCGCTTTCGTAGCTATATTGTTTGGTCTTGTTGTTTTCGGCGGAATGAAAAGAATTGGTCGTTTCGCGGAAATTGTTGTACCAGTTATGGCTGCAGGTTATTTTATAGTGATGATTATTATTTTGGTTATAAACGCTAAAGAAATTCCGTCTATGTTTGCTTTGATTTTCAATAGCGCATTTAGTCTTGATGCTGTCTTTGGAGGTATTTGGGGAAGTGCAATCCTTTGGGGAGTAAGAAGAGCTGTATACAGTACTGAAGCAGGAATGGGCTCCGGTGCTCATGCAGCGGCATCAGCAGAGGTATCTCATCCAGTTAAGCAAGGACTGGCGCAAGCATTTTCCGTTTATGTTGATACAATATTCGGATGTACTGCTACTGGTCTTATGATTATGGTTACAGGCATGTACAATGTTATTGACAAATCCGGCAATTTCTTAAGGGAAGGAGTTCCAGGCGTGGACCCAGGTACACCTTATGTTCAGGCAGCTATTAATACAGCATTACCTGGAAATATGGGTTCTGCCTTCATTGCAATTGCTATTTTCTTCTTTGCAATAACAACAATTTTATCATTTGGTTTTTATGTAATGCCGAATATATCGTATTTATTGAAAGACAGTAAGAATTTAAAACAAATAACACTGATCATCGGTGTAGTTCAGATGTTTTCTGTATTTATAGGCAGCACAAGAAGTTCAGCATTTGCATGGAACCTGGCAGATATTGGCGTTGGGCTCATTTCATGGATCAATCTAATTGGATTATTATTCTTAGTTAAACCGGTAATGAGTGCTACCAAAGATTTTAATCAACAAAGGGACGCTGGACTTGATCCCGTATTTGATCCGGAAAAGTGCGGTATTCACAATGCTGATTTATGGAAAGACATTGTAAAGAAAAATTATTCAGACCTTGTGCAAACAAATAACTCAAAAAAAAAATAAAATAGATATTAAAGGGAACTGATAACCCCCAGCTTAATATGCAATTGATTTAATGACAACTGTAATATTAATTATTGCATGTTGTCATTAAATCTATAATGGCTCGAATAAACCAATATAACACTGTAATTAGGAGATAACATGAAACTATCGGATAGAATTGAAAAAAATTTATTAAATTATCTAAGTGCAATAACACATACAGGAACAGAATTAGAAAGGAATAATGAGGTCTTCTTTAAAAAATGGTTTGAATCGGTACCGTATTTGAAAGAAAATCCGGAATTTTGCGGTTTTCATGAAATTAAAAATGACTATTTGCATAGAAAATCACCATGGGCATTGTTAAAGGGTGAAGGCAACAAAACTATTGTCATGATTCATCACACGGATACAGTTGATGTGGATGACTATGGAAAGTACAAGTCATATGCCTATAAACCATATGAATTGGAAAAAATATACAAGGAAGAAAATATTGAATTAAATGATGCATCAAAAAAAGATTTGCATTCTGGAGAATGGTTATTTGGTAGAGGTGCGTCTGATATGAAAGGCGGAGGGGCCATAGAAGTCTCAATGTTCGAAGAATATTCTGAAATTGAAAATTTCAGTGGTAATATCCTTTTGCTTGGAGTACCTGATGAAGAGAATTTATCTGCAGGTATGCGCTCCGCTGTTAATTTATTAAAGGATTTAAAAGGAAAATATAATTTGGAATATGTGTTATTATTAAATGTCGAGCCACATGAAAGAATTGATGAAAATAATATTACTATATATGATGGATCTGTTGGGAAAATAATGCCTATTTTTCTTGTAAGAGGCAAATTAGCCCATGTTGGGCAAGTTTATCAAGGGTTTAATCCTATAAATTTATTATCAGCAATTGTGAGGAAAACAGAATTAAATCCGGATTTTATTGAAAAGGGGGGAAATACTGTTACACCTCCGCCAACTTGGCTTTACTTTAAAGATAGAAAAGAAGTATATGATGTATCATTGCCTCTTTTAACAGGCGGATATATGTCAATTTTATCTTTAACAAGATCTCCAAAGGAAATTTTAGATCAATTAAAAGAAATCAGCAAGGATGCATTTGAAGAAGTTATACGTGACATGGAATTAAGCTATGAGAAATTCAGAAGTATGACTGATTTAGATTATGGCAATTTGGAGTGGAAGCCAAATGTTAAATATTACGGAGAAATTTATAATGAGATTGCAGCAGAAAAAGGCGAAACATTCATAAATGAAATAGCAGAATTTCAAAAACAAATGGAGAAAAAAATCAACTCAAATGAAATTTCAAGAATTGATGGTGCATATAAATTGATGAAAAAAACTCTTGAATATTACAGCGACTTATCTCCAGTTGTTGTAATTGCATTAGCACCTCCATATTATCCAAGCACAAATAATTCAATGCTTGAAAATGCTGAAGAAATTAATGAGCTTATATCTGAATTGGATAAGTATTCTAAAGCTGAAATAGGGAACGGAATTTACACACAAAATTATTTCACTGGAATATCAGATTTAAGCTATGGCATGTTTACAGCAGATAAAGAGAATATTGATTATATAAGCAATAATATGCTATTCTGGGGTGATATGTATTATATTCCGTTAGACATTATAAAAGAACAATCCATGCCAGTTTTAAATGTAGGACCTTGGGGTAAGGATTTGCATAAATACACTGAGAGAGTTTTTAAAAAGGACCTTTTTGAAAACACTCCAAAACTTATTAACTTTATAGTTAATAATATGTTAGGGAAATAAATATTGTTTTTAAAAAAGGGATACTGAACAAAGCATATGCACTTTTCAGAATCCCTTTTTTATTTTCTTATTGTTAAAATGAAGAAAAAAATATAATATAGAGTTAGTTGAAATTCAAATGATGAGGAGATTTATTAATGGTAACTATTAAAAAAGGATCTAAAAGTTTTTATGTGGGAGAAGCGGAAGAAAACCCATTGGCTGAAATGACTTTTATTTATGCTGAAGAAAATCTTATTATTATTGATCATACTATTGTATCCGATAAGCTCAGAGGACAAAATGTTGGAAGACTTTTGCTAAAAGAAGTCGTTGATTGGGCGAGAAAAGAAAATAAAAAAATTACACCTATTTGTCCATTTGCTAAAGCAGAGATGGAAAAGAATAAAGAATATTTAGATATGATTTATTGATAACATAAAATATATAAAAAGAGGATTTAAATAACTATATTTAGCTACTTAGTATTTTATTATAATCAATAGTTTCGCTGTCGTATCCCATGCCTACAATTGTTATATTAATTAAATTTAAATCATAAAGTAAATCCCAATCTTCACCCACTGTGTTATCTGGATTTATTATTCTAACTACTGGGCGCATAGTATTTTCAGGATAACTTTTTACAACAACAGCTACTTTGTCATTGCTGAGTTTTACAAATGTTCCTATTGGATATGCTACTACCTTTTTTAAAAATTCTTGTATTATTTCATAGTCAAAATTAGTATCAGCGCAGCCCATTAAATATTCTATAACTTCATTAGGAAAACAAGTTTTTCTGTATACTCTATCTGAGGTTAATGCATCATATACGTCACAAACTGCTAATATTTTGCCGTATAATGGAATGTTGCTTCCTTTTCTTCCATATGGGTAACCTGAGCCGTTTAATTTTTCATGATGGCTTTCTATTCCTCTTAAAATATCATTGGAAACAACATGTTTTAACATAGTTACAGCATTAACTGTATGAGATTTCATTATTTCAAATTCTTCATCACTAAGCTTATCCGGTTTATTTAATATTTCCAAGGGAATGCTCATTTTGCCTATGTCATGCAAAAGTGCAGCTATACCTAAATCGTGAAGCATATAACCATTTAAACCTAATGAAATTCCTGTAGAAATACTTAAAACGGCTACATTAAAGCAGTGTTGATATGTATAATCATCATAATTTTTTAATTCTATTAAATTGTTAGTTAATTCCTTATTGTTTAAAATTTCAATTACTAATTCATCAACTACACTTTCTATTTCTTTAACTGCTACAGAATTTAACTTTTTTCCTCCATCTTTTGCTCTTGAATAAATTTCTTTTATTTTTGTTATGGATTTAGATTCTAATACTTTATTTATAGCTGGTTCTGCATTTATATCGTTAAAAGCATCGTTTTCTATATAGGCGCCTGTAATTTCATGATATATTATTTTATTTATGTATGTATCATTTAAAGATTGTCCTTTAGAAAGCAACAATCTGCTATATTGGTTATTATTATATATTATAATATCTTTGGCCAAAATCATGCCAGGTTTTAAATGTTTAATTGTAACAAATAACATGTAAACCTCCTGTTAAAAATAGTTATTATTTCCAAATAATATTATATCACATGTCGAAAAATGTTGAAATATAAAATATTAGATATTCAAAATTTTTTATAAGATTTCCTGGGGGTATAGTCTAAAAATATAAGATCCTTCGCTAAGCTCAGGATGATAACAATCTAAGCTCGTATGACAATCTGGGTAAAATCATAATTTTAATTAATATAAACTTGGAAATATTTGTATTTTAGTGATATAATAAAAAAGTAGCATTTAATATTTGAATTATATTTTAATTTAAGAAAACGATTTATGGAGGTAATATGGATTATAAAGATTTATTAAACAAATTAATAGATTCGATAAAAAATATGAAAAAACCTAATGTTATTAACTTTGATGAGTTAAAAGAAAAAGTACCGAAAAACAATGGAAAACTTAAGTTTTTACTTTATATACCAGCATTAATTATTATAATATCTGTAATATTGTCCTGCCAGTATACTGTTGAAGAAACTGAACAAGCGGTAGTTACAACATTAGGAAAGGTTACAAGTGTAGAAACTGCAGGATTACATTTTAAATTACCATACCCTATACAAAATATTAAAAAGGTAGAAGTAAACAGAACTCAAAAAATGCAAATAGGATATTCGAATTCAAATGATGGTAAAGAAAATAGCAAAACGTCTTCAGTATTAGATGAGTCAAAAATGATTACAGGGGATTTTAACATAGTTAATATTGACTTTTTTATTGAATGGAAAATATCTGACCCTGTGAAATTTCTATATAATTCAGATGAACCATCTCAAATTTTAAAAATGATTGCACAATCATCTGCAAGAAGTATAATTGGATCTAAAGCAGTTGATGGAGTATTGACAACAGAAAAATCAATTATACAAGCAGAAATTAAAGAAAAGATGGTTAATAAATTAATAGCTTATGATTTAGGTGTTCAAGTATTGGATGTAAAAATACAAGACAGTGAGCCACCAACAAGCGCAGTAATAGCAGCATTTAAAAATGTTGAAACTGCAAAGCAAGAAAAGGAAACAAGAATAAATGAAGCATTAGCTTATAAAAATAAAACACTTCCAGCTGCTGAAAGTGAAGCAGATAAATTAATAAGAGACGCAGAGTCTTATAGGGAGTCAAGGATAAATGCAGCAAAAGGTGATGTAGCAAAATTTAATGCAATGTATACTGAATATGCTAAAAATAAATCCATTACTAAAACAAGGATGTATTTAGAAACAATTGAAGAAATATTGCCAGATGTAACTGTATATATCGATTCATCAGAGGGTGGAGTTGAAAAAATGTTACCGTTAAAAAGTTTTGTAACGGATGCAGGAAGTGATGGAGGTACAAATTAATGCAAAAAGGTAAAAATGTAGGTAAAATAAGTTTTGCTGTTGTATTTTTAGTATTATTGATTATTGCAATTTCAACTTCGTCTTACGTAGTTGGAGAAAATGAATATGCTTATATTACAAGATTTTCAAAGTTTGTTAAAATTCAAGATTCAGCAGGTTTACATTTAAAAATGCCATTTTTAGATAAGGTTGAAAAAATCCCACAGTTTAGAATGATGTATGATATTCCACCATCAGAAGTATTAACAGGGGACAAAAAAACATTAGTAGTTGATAATTTTGCTGTATGGCAGATAGATGACCCTTATACATTTATGAAAACAGTAAGCAGAATTACTGAAATGGAAAATAGAATTGATGCAGTAGTTTACAATGCAGTAAAAAACACTTTGGGTACAATGAATCAAGCTGATATAATTAATTCTGATAATGGTTCAATAGATGGTGTAAATATAAAGATTACTGAAATGGTAAACACACAATTGAAAAATTATGGAGTATCTACAGTAGCTGTAGAAATTAAACGCTTAGATTTGCCAGCAGACAATGAAGAAGCAGTGTATAACAGAATGGTGTCAGAAAGGACTCAAATGGCTGAGACTTTCAGGGCAGATGGTAATTTAGAAGCTAGCAAAGTAGTGAATGAAACTGATAAGGTAGTTGGAATATTGCTATCAAAAGCAAAGGCTAGAGCTGAAGAATTAAAAGGTCAAGGTGAAGGCGAGTATATGAAAATCATAGCTGATGCATATTCTACAGAAGACAGAGCAAGCTATTATGAATTTATCAGAAGTTTAGAAGCTTTAAAAGTTACTATGAAAGGTGAAAAAACAATATTTTTACCAGCAGATAGCTATATAGTTAAAGTGTTGAATGG
>JARBUP010000084.1:0-1749 GCA_029239575.1 Bacillota bacterium | reverse complement strand
TGAATTTATCAGAAGTTTAGAAGCTTTAAAAGTTACTATGAAAGGTGAAAAAACAATATTTTTACCAGCAGATAGCTATATAGTTAAAGTGTTGAATGGGAATTAAATTAGCAAAAAAGTACCTGATATTGTAAATCTTATTTCTAATATTCATGAAATAAAGGAAAACAAGAACTGTTATAGAACATAACTTTATATTTTAAAGTTGATGCTTTCTGTTGCATTAAGAACAATGAATTAATATGAGTGGAAAGTCGTATAGCTGTGTTTTTACATTGATTAGTAGTAGTTTGAGAATGGAGATGCAGTTGGTGGACTGTTCAGTGCGTCTTAAAACGCAGCCAGTACCATGCACTTATAGGCCAAGAGCAAACCACCGGCTGAGCCGGTGGTCATGATTATTTCTCCCAATTTTTTTTAATACCAAGGAGTTTGGCTTTCCTTACAATTGTTGGCTGAGTAGTTTTAAGAACTTCTGCAGCTTTATAGGTTGTCTTATATTTATCAAGTGTTTCTTGAATTAATTTGCGTTCTAAAGATTGAACAGCATCCTTTAAAGAAATAGTTTCATCAACTTCAAATCTTTCTTCGGAGGTTGATCTAAGAAATTCATCAGGTTTTGTTATAAACAAAACTTGTTCAGAAGTTATGACATCTTTATCTCCAACGATAACAAGCCTTTCAATAGCGTTTCTTAATTCTCGTATATTGCCTGGCCAGTCATATTGTTCTAAAAGCAATGAAGATTTTATACTAAAAAATTTGTTTCTATTATATTTAAGGTTAAATTCATCTAAAAATTTAATACAAAATAATTTGATATCATCTTTGCGCTCTCTTAAAGGTGGAATCTTCATAGGGATTACATTTAATCTGTAATATAAATCCTGACGAAATAGTCCGGATTTAATAAGGTTAAAAAGATTTTCATTTGTGGCAGAAATAACTCGTACGTCTAAAGGTATTTTTTTGGTTCCGCCTATACGCATGAATTCATTTTGCTGCAATACTCTAAGTAGTTTAGGTTGTAAACTTAAAGGCATGGTACCTATTTCATCAAGCAAAATGGTACCACCATTTGCAAGTTCAAATAATCCTTCTTTAGCTTTTACTGCTCCTGTAAAGGCACCTTTTTCGTAACCAAACATTTCAGATTCCAATAAATTTTCAGGAATAGCTGCACAATTAACCGTAATAAAAGGTTTGTCCTTTCTAAGACTATTTGAATAAATCTCATTTGCTAAAACCTCCTTTCCCACACCGCTTTCGCCTAAAATTAAAATAGAAGCATCTGTTTTTGAAACAGAAGGAATTAATGCTTTGATTTCTTCAATTTTTTTTGAGTTTCCTATAATTTTAGATTCGTATTTGACTTCTTTAAGAAATCTAATTTTATCACATAAAATTTTATTTTTTTCTATTTCTGCGTCCAACCTGTCTTTCCAGTCAGAAAGTTTTGTTAAATCTTGTACTAATGTAAAGACATATTCTATTTCATTTTTACCATTAAAAATAGGAGTACTTGTAACCATTACCTTAGCATCGTCAGGTGCACTTGTAATCATAGAAACTTTTTTTCTTTCATTTAATGCCTTTATTGCAGTAGATTGTGAAGAAATCTCATCAGAATGATTATAAGTTATATTTTTATCGCTATATATTTGATTAGACTCATTAATAGTAAGAAAATATTTCAAGTAATTGCTCATTATTTCTTGAATAGGTTTGCCATAGGCTTCTTCTTTTTTT
>JARBUP010000083.1 GCA_029239575.1 Bacillota bacterium | reverse complement strand
TACAAACTCCTATTTTCATAAATATGAAGATTTATCCTGGATGAAAAAATATATAGATATTCAAGAGTATTATACTAAAGTATTTGCAGAAAAAAAATCGCCAAGTTTGAAGAATGCACTTGATAAGCTTAAAATAAAAGTAAATGAAAATAAACTGCATGATGCACTTTATGATGCTGAATATACTGCAGAGGTATTTAAAAGGATTTTTAATGCAAGAATCATAAAAAACTATATAGTAGAAGATATAGTGAACATGCCTTCAATAGTTATTAGGGATTTTAGTAACTTTAATTTAGATGGCGAAAAAATAAAAGTAAAATGTCCAAAATGTACTAGTGAGGTTGATTTAGAATTACCACTTAAATTGTTTAATTGGAAGTTTTGGGGATTAGGTTACTGTGGAGCATGTAAAAGCAAGCTCTTTCAAGAAGTAGTTGTAAAGAAAACTCTTAATGGTGAAAACATATATGACAATATAATTAAAATAGTTGATGATGTCGAATATGAAAATTTTACTTATAAATATAAACATATAGGCTAAAGAATAATTTATTCAATTGGAGGATATATGGATAACTTTACTTTACTCAATCAAGTTTTGATTATTTTCCTTATTATGCTAACAGGTGTATATGCAAGAAAACGCAATATTATTGATGATAAACTAAATAAGGGATTAACTTCTGTTCTTTTAAACTTAACTTTACCACTAAATATTATTGCATCTTTTAATGTTGGATTTTCGAAGGACTTGCTTTTTAATATAATGATAATTTTTCTATTTGGTGCTTTAATGCATCCTATATCCTTTTTTATTGGAAAGTTACTATTTAGAAATGAAAAAAAGGAAGAAAAAAATATACTTGTTTTTTCTGCTATATTTTCTAATTGTGGTTTTATGGCTTTTCCTATTTTGGACAGCCTGTATGGAAAAACTGGTGTTCTTTATGGGTCGATTTTTCTTGCCCCCTTTAATATATACCTATGGACATTGGGAGCTAGGTTATTTAGCGAAGATACTAAAACCTTTAAAATTAAAAACATAATTAATCCAGGTATTGTAGCAGTTATTTTGGGATTAAGCATATTCATATTTTCTATAAAACTACCCTTTCCGGTTCAAAGATGCTTTGAGATTGTTGGTTCGATGACCACACCGCTATCAATGATGATTACTGGAGTAATAATTGCCGAACTTAAAATAAGTGAGATATTTTCATCTATGTCTATATATAAAATATCTTTTGTAAGACTAGTATTATTACCAATTTTATTTGCAGCTATTTTAAAATTAATTGGAGTTGCTGAAGTTGTTTATGGAATTTGCATTCTCATTTCTGCAATGCCTGTAGCTGCAATGTCTACAGTTTTTGCGGAGAGATTCAACGGCAATTCAGCTTTTGCATCAAAGAGCGTGTTTATAACCACAATTATATCTCTTGTTACAATTCCATTAATGGCATTCTTTCTTCTATAATATATAGAGCATAAAGGCACCATATAGGGTTCAAAGTTTCTCATAAAAACCCTATAGTAAGAGGTGCTTTTTTTCTTTGCGAAAATTTTCATGAAAATTATTCTAGAATATAAAATAAAGAAAGAAAAAGTATAAATTTATTTATTATTGTAAAACTAAAATAGAGAGTTGATAAATGAAATCTTTTAGTGTTGGAGGGTGATAATGTGGCACCTAAAAAAGGCAATAATTTAACACAGGAACAAAAAAACTATCAAAAATATGCAAAGGATAGAGAACCAAAGAGACCGGTTTTGAAAAACTGCATAAAAGCTTTTATTGTTGGAGGATTAATATGTGATTTTGGGCAATTATTGCAGTGGGGGTTTATAAAGTATTTTCATTTTAATGAAAAAACTGCAGGTGATCCAACTGTAGCAGTATTAATAATCATATCTGTTATACTTACTGGTTTAGGAATATATGATCATTTTGGTCAATGGGCCGGTGCAGGAACAGCAATTCCAGTTACAGGCTTTGCGAATTCTATGGCTTCTGCAGCTATAGAACATAAAACTGAAGGCTATGTACTTGGAACTGGAGGTAATATGTTTAAATTAGCTGGTTCAGTTATTACTTTCGGAGTAGTTGCAGCCTTTGTGGTTGCTATTATAAAAATCACTATTAAGTGGATAGGGGGGGTTTAGATGCTTCAAGGTAAGCAAAGCTGGGTATTTAATAATAAGCCTGTTATAATATCTTCTGCTGCTGTAGGTGGACCTTTTGAGGCTAAAGGTCCATTAAGTAAAGATTTTGATATACTTCATGATGATTTGTGGATGGGGCAGGATAGTTTTGAAAAAGCAGAAAAAATGCTTTTAGAAACTGCATGTGACACTGCTATTAAAAAAGCTAATCTAAAAAAACAAGATATTGATTTTTTTATTAGCGGAGATTTAATGAATCAAATTATATCTAGCAGTTTTGCAGCAAGGACATTGAGTATACCTTATTTAGGAGTTTTTGGAGCTTGTTCAAGTTCAATGGAAGCATTAGCCTTAGCGTCTCTATTAATAGATAGTGGGGCTGCAAAACATGTTGTTCCAGCAGCTTCGAGTCACAATGCTGCTGCAGAAAAACAATTTAGATATCCAACAGAGTATGGTGGTCAAAAACCTCCAACAGCTCAATGGACAGTAACAGGAGCTGGAGCCGCTGTGATATGTGAAAATGGAAATGGACCGCATACTACCTGTGCTACAATTGGCAAGGTTGTTGATATGGGAATTAGTGACCCTTTTAATATGGGCTCAGCAATGGCACCTGCAGCTGTAGATACAATAAAAAGGCATTTTGAGGACTTGAATAGAAGCTTTGATTATTACGACTTAGTAATAACCGGAGATTTAGGTTCGGTTGGACATAGAATAGCAGGCGACATTTTAAATGAACAAGGCATAAATATACCTAAAGAACGATTTTCTGACTGTGGTTTACTAATTTACGATGAACAGCAGCAAATATTTTCTGGAGCAAGTGGATGTGGATGTTCAGCAACTGTAACATATGGACATTTATTAAACAGAATGAAAAAGGGGGAACTAAAAAAAATATTAGTTGTAGCTACTGGAGCATTACTTTCACCAATGTCTTATCAGCAAAAAGAAAGCATACCTGGTATTGCTCATGCTGTAGCTATAGAAATGTAAATGAGGTGTTAATATGATTAAGTTGTTTTGGGCTTTTATTATTGGAGGAGGTATATGTGTACTAGGTCAAATTATGATGGACGTATTTAAGTTAACTCCAGCACATACCACCTGTACCTTGGTAGTTATAGGAGCAATTTTAGGTGGGTTAGGATGGTATGAACCGCTAATAAAGTTTGCTGGAGCTGGCGCAACGGTACCTATAAGCAGTTTTGGTAATTCTTTAGTTAAGGGTGCTTTAGTTGAAGCGGAGAGAAATGGTATAATAGGAGTATTAACAGGAATATTTGATGTCACCAGCAGCGGAGTATCTGCTGCAATAATATTCGCTTTTTTGGCTTCCCTTGTATTTAAATCTAAAGGCTAATATAAACAAACTAAACTGAAAGGTTTTTCTTTTCAGTTTTTTTTATGTAAAATTATTATAAATTTCTACATATTATAAGAAATTTGGAGATTATTAATTCTTGTAATTGTTAACAAATTTTTATAATAACGTTTGTAGTTTTTGTTAAGAAAAATAAGAGAGAAAAAACACTAAAACTTTAAATTGTAAAAATGTAAATAGATGGTATAATTATTTTTGCTGAAATTAATAGTAGGAGGAAGAAAATGATTAAACTAAAGGTTGTACTTAAAGCAAAAAAGAGTACATCACTAGATACTGACTATAAAAATGAATTAAATGAAATTTGCGAATATTTCATAAATGAAAGAAGCAGTATATATGTAAACTGGTATACCAATAATCATAAACCTAAAAAAAGATGCAGAGTAAAAGACAGTATAAAATTTTCACCATTTATATGTGAAGAGGAAGAGATAGGAGTTGGAAAAGCTCTAAGCAAAGGTGATATTGTAAATTGGTATATAAACTCTCATTCTTATGAAATCATACTAAAGTTAGTTCAAGGATTATTTAAATTAAGTGCCTTAAAGGTAAAATCCTCTGAATTTGAAGTGTTGAGTATTGAAGCATATCATGAAACGGGTATAATTAAAGAATCTATACAAAATTAAGAGTAATGAAATTCATTACTCTTAATTTTAAAATTTTTTTAGTAGTTGATCAGCTTGCTTGTATAAATGATTAAAGTCACCATCATTATCTATAACAAATTCACATTTGTTTTTAGCTATAAAGCCAACATCTATTTCAGTATTGTGTTTAAAGTTGCTATTTTGAGCTACTTCTAATCCATCTCTTTTACATAGTCTAGCATACCTTTTTTCGAAATTACATATTATACCAACAGTAAGAAAGTTCTTATTGCACCAATAGTCGAAGTCTTGATAAGTACGACCCCCTACTACTAATGGTATTTCCTTCTCAATAATTAAGTCTAGTTTATGGAGAAGTGCTGTATGAAAATCTAGATTATCATAGTTATTCATGGCGGAAAACTCCAATATTTTCTCCCATTTCTCATAAATAAGACTTAAGCAATAATCGTTTAGAATGTCAGGGTGGACCTCTCGCAATTTATCAGCAATAGACTGACCAAGAATTCTATTTTTACCTTTAAACTCTGGATTTACTTTTATAATTGAAAGAAATTGTCGCACCGCATTACCTATATTATATTTGCAGCATTTAGGATTAACCTCTAAAAGATAGTCTGCTAAAGTATCCTTACCAGAAGCCATTTCTCCAAAAATAATAATACCATGATATGTCTTTTGTTTTTCAATATGCATAAAAACACTCCTACAAGTTATTTATATATTAAGTGGTTGTTTTAAATTCACTTTTACAATTAGGGCATGAAACAGTTATTTTTCCTTTACCTTTAGGTATTCTTAGCTTTGTATTACATTGGGAACAATCGGTGATTATATAATCAAGAAGTTTTTTTATTTTATCAGCATCAAAACCAACTACCACTTCATCTCCAATGATAAAGGTAGGAACACCCTTTATTCCTCGATTAATAAGTTCTCTTCTTGCTAATAAATCAGAACTAATATTTTTTTCTTCAAAGGAGATATCATTCTCTCGGAGATAGGTCTTAGCAGTGTTACAATGGGGACAAGTATTACTTGTAAACAATATTATTTTTTTCATATTATACCTCCCAATATACTAAATTATATTTAATTTATAATATATAAAAGATTTAATTATACTTATATAATAGTATATTATATATGAATTGGTTTCAAATGTGGAAAAAATAATTGAAAAATATAATATAAGCTTATAAAAAAGGAAACACCATATAGATGTTTCCTTAAGTTTTTTTATATTACATTTGACCATGGAAGGTTCTGCTTATAACCTCTAATTGCTGTTCTCTAGATAATCTGTTAAAGTTAACTGCATAACCAGATACTCTTATAGTAAGTGTTGGATATTTTTCAGGGTTTTCCATAGCATCCATCAATGTTGCTCTTTGAAGAACATTAACATTTAAGTGGTGCGCTCCTTGCCCAAAGTATCCATCAAGAGTTGATACAAGATTAAGAATTCTTTCATCTTCACTCTTTCCAAGTGCTTCAGGAACTATTGAGAAGGTATTTGATACACCGTCTTCACAATATGGAGCGTAAGGAACTTTAGCAACAGAGTTAAGTGATGCAAGAGCTCCATCAAGATCTCTACCGTGCATTGGGTTAGCTCCTGGTGCGAAAGCAACTCCTGCTGCTCTACCATCAGGGGTAGCACCTGTCTTTTTACCATAAACTACGTTTGAAGTTATAGTTAATACTGAAAGTGTATGCTTAGCATTTCTATAAGTTGGATGTGACTTAAGCTCAGCAGAGAATTTTTTAACAACTTCAATAGCTATATCATCAACTCTATCATCGTCATTACCGTATTTAGGGAATTCTCCTTCGATTTCAAAGTCTACTGTTATACCATTTTCTCTTACTGGTTTTACTTTAGCGTACTTTATTGCGCTTAAGGAGTCTGCTACAACTGAAAGACCAGCTATACCAAAAGCCATTAATCTGCCAACTTCAGTATCATGTAAAGCCATTTGACCTGCTTCATATGCATATTTATCATGCATATAATGGATTATATTCATAGTGTTAACATATAACCCAGCAACATATTCCATAACTTTGAAGAAATTATCCTTAACTTTGTTGTAATCAAGAACTTCGTCGTCAATTTTAGCAATTCCGGGAACAACAACTTTACCTTTCTTTTCATCTACTCCTCCGTTTAGTGCATAAAGAAGAGTTTTAGCAAGGTTACATCTAGCTCCGAAGAACTGCATTTGCTTTCCAACTTGCATTGCTGATACACAGCAAGCTATTGCATAGTCATCACCATAAATTGGTCTCATTATATCATCATTTTCATACTGAATAGAATCTGTTAAGATAGACATTTCTGCACAGAATTTCTTGAAGTTTAGTGGTAACTTTTCAGACCATAAAACTGTCATATTTGGTTCTGGAGCAGGTCCTAAATTAACAAGTGTGTGTAAATATCTAAAAGATGTCTTTGTTACAAGTGGTTTACCATTCAAACTTACACCAGCAAGAGATTCTGTAACCCATGTTGGGTCTCCAGCAAATAACTCATTATATTCAGGTGTTCTTAAATGTCTAACCATTCTTAACTTAATTATAAATTGATCTATAATTTCTTGCGCTTCTGCTTCAGTAATTACACCGTTCTTAAGATCTCTTTCAATATATATATCAAGGAAAGTAGAAGTTCTACCTAAAGACATAGCTGCGCCATTATTTTCTTTAACAGCTGCAAGGTATCCTAAATATACGAATTGAACAGCTTCCTTAGCATTTGCTGCTGGAACTGATATATCAAAGCCATATTTAGAAGCCATTGATTTTATAGCTACTAAAGCTCTTAATTGTTCATTTAATTCTTCTCTTTTTCTTATTAGTTCATCAAGCATATCGCCTTTAAGTGTTTTAAGATCATTTTTCTTTTCTTGTATTAAGAAATCTATACCATAAAGAGCGATTCTTCTGTAATCACCAATTATTCTTCCACGTCCATAAGCGTCTGGAAGACCAGTTAATAATCCAACAGATCTAGCTGCTCTTATTTCTTCAGTATAAGCATCGAATACACCATCATTATGAGTTTTTCTATATTTTGGGAAATTATTTTCTATTTCTTTATCTAATTCATAACCATAAGCTTCTAAAGATTGTTCAACCATTCTGAAGCCACCGAAAGGATTAACTATTCTTTTTAATGGAGCATCAGTTTGAAAACCAAAAATAACTTCATTTTCTTTATCAATATATCCTGGCTCGTAGTTATCTATTCCTGAAACTCTGTCATTAGCAACACCTATAATACCTTTCTTAATTTCTTCAACTATAAGTGCACTTGATTTTTCCCAAACTTTCTTAGTCTTTTCTGTTGTAGAAGCCAAGAAATTCTTGTCTCCTTCATATAAAGTGTAGTTCTTTTGAATAAAGTTTCTTACATCGATTGACTCAGTCCAATTTCCTAAATTAAACCCTTCCCATTGTTTAAACATTTATACTCCTCCTCATATTGCTTTGATTTCATATTAATAGCATTTGTATAACAATCTGTTAATATTACAGATATAGCGTTGTCAGAAAATAAGTTTTAATAATTAGTACAGATTCATTATACAATAGAAACAGATGAATGTTAATACTTTAACATAAAGTTGTAATATTCAGAAAATTTACTGATATTAGGCTTGCTATTGACTAAAGTATATGTTTATGATATCTTAAAATATAAATATAACAGCAAATGTTTACAAGTAAAACAGTATGAAAAATATTTATAAAATAGTAAAAATATCATAAATATTCAGTATCTCACAGAAAATTATAATATTATAGTGAAAAAATATGGTAAAAAACAATATTAGCTGTTACATTTTTTAATTGCTAGAGTAAAATTTGTTTTTTGTGAAGCTGAATAAGATAAAAAATAAGAAATTAATGTTAAATATTTAACTATTGAAGGAGAGAGTAGACATGGAAAAAGGTATGATAAAACCTGCAGATATATGCGATGAAATAATTGAAGCATATACTAAAAAAGCTGAATACCCAATTTTGAAGTCAATTATACTAGGTATATTGGCAGGAGCTTTTATTTCAGTAGGAGGTTTTGCCGCCGCTTTAGCATCTCATAGTATTGAAAATGTAGGAGTAGCAAAACTAGTTGCAGGTTCAGTTTTCCCAGTTGGCCTAATATTAATTCTGATATGTGGTACAGATTTATTTACAGGAAACATTCTTTTAACCGTTCCTTTTGTTGATAGAAAGATAAAAATATCACAATTGCTGCGAAACTGGGGAATTATTTATTTATCAAATTTAGTAGGAGCTATTATTATTGCGTTTTTAATCTATCAGGGGGGATTACTTGATACAAATAGTTTTAAATTGGGTGGTTATGCGTTAAAAGTAGCAGCCACAAAAGCGTCTATACCTTTTGGAAAAGCACTTGCTAGCGGAATTCTATGTAACTTTTTGGTATGTATAGCTGTTTGGGTTTCTTATGCTGCAAAAGATATAGTGGGAAAAATATTTGCAATTTGGTTTCCTATTATGGCATTTATTGTAGGAGGATTTGAACACTGTGTTGCAAATATGTACTATTTTTCTATAGCTGTAATGGCAAAAGCTAATCCGGAATATGCAAAGGCATATGAGCTTTCTGCTGAAAAATTAAATCATATTAGTTTAGAAGGTATTATAAGCAATCTTATACCTGTTACTATTGGGAATATTATTGGTGGCGGTATTTTTGTAGGTGTTGCATTTTGGCTAGCTTTTAAGTATGTTGGCAAATCAACTCATATAAATGTAAGTAATAATATGTAATAAAAAACCAGAGTTAGTCTCTGGTTTTTTATTTTATTCAAAATCTGCATTTTTCCTTAGTGTATCAACTGATTTGTCTTCTTTATTATTTTGAAGCATCATATAAACATAAAAAGGTATACCAATTAGTATAAGAATAAAACCATACATAACAACTTCAGCACCTGTTCCATATATTGCATATATTGCATAGGCAAAAGCAAGTAATGATACAAAAGAGTTTTTTAGAAAATTCCATATATTAAAGTTTTTTGAGTGCTTAACAAGAAGTACAATTTCAGCAGCTGCTGCAAAAGCATAAGAAGGCAAAAATGCTAATGTAGCTAGAAGAATCATAAAGTTATAAGCCTCCCGTAATGAACTTACATAATTCATAATAAGTAATATATTAGCGGCTATACCACTGATTATAAGTGATACATAAGGTGTTTTGAATTTTGGGTGAATTTTAGCAAAGAATGCTGGAAATAATTTATCTTCTCCAGCTGCAAAGGCACTTCTTGCTGTAGTAAGAATCCAACCAGAGGTAGCACCTAGAGTTGATATTACAGCACCTAGAGCTATAAAAGTTCCACCCCATTTTGCATTAGTTGCATAATCAATTATATCTGATAAAGGAGCAGCAGAATCTGCTAAAGTATCTTGAGGCATAGCACCTATGGCAAAAAAAGAAATAATAATATATATTAGAGCTGTTAATAATGTACCATAAATAGTACTACGCTTTATATTTTTTGCAGGATCTTTCACTTCTCCGGCCGGAACGGTTGCGCTTTCAAGGCCTACGAAGGCCCAAAGGGCTATAGCTACTGCAGCAGGTAAAGTGTCTATACCTGATAGTTCAGGAGCGGCGACTGTATTAAAATTTGAGAAATTAAATTTTAATGCTGCTATTATAATAAATATTACAAGAGGTACAATTTTTAAAACCGTTGTAACAATCCCTATAATACCTGCCTGCTTTACTCCAAAAATATTTATCGCTGTAAACAGCCAAAGAATTAACGATGAAATTAAAAATGCAAGAAAAGGATTTGTTCCAATCTGAGGAAAAAATTTCGTGAAATAGTTCATAAATGCAGTTATTATAGCAGCATTTCCTGCCCAAGCACCTATCCAATACGACCAAGCTATTAGAAATCCAGCAAAATTGCCAAA
>JARBUP010000082.1 GCA_029239575.1 Bacillota bacterium | reverse complement strand
GACACTAAAATAAACTTCTAATTTTTATATTACTCTACAGTTACAGATTTAGCTAAATTTCTTGGTTTATCTATATCGCAGCCTTTTAATAATGCTGCATAGTATGCTAAATATTGTGCTGGTATAATTGCAGCTAATGGTGATAAAAGTTCATTTACATCATCAATAACTATATCATCAGTTTCATTGCTTAATTTTTTCAAGGAGATAACCATTGTTGCAGCTCCTCTTGCTTTAACTTCTTTTATATTGCTTCTTGTGTTTAAATTGATGCTTTCTTGAGTTATTACAGCTATTACTGGAGTGTCATGCTCAATTAAAGCAATTGTTCCATGTTTTAATTCTCCTGCTGCAAATCCTTCTGTTTGTATATATGAAATTTCTTTTAATTTTAAAGAAGCTTCTAAACAAACAAAATAATCCATGCTTCTTCCTATATAAAAACAGTTTCTACTTTTAACTAAGAATTTTTCTGCTAATTCTTTATAGTTATCTTTGTCATCACAAAGAGTTTCCATAGTGTATGCAATTTTACCTAATTCTTTAAAAATATCTATATTTATTTTATTATTTACTTTAGCTGCAAGTATTGATAATACTGCAATTTGTGCTGTGTATGCTTTTGTTGATGCAACAGCTATTTCAGGGCCTGCATATAATAAAAGCGTGTTGTCTGATTCTCTTGAAAGAGTTGAACCTTTAACATTTGTCAAAGTCAATGTTTTAAATCCCATTTGCTTAACTTTTACAAGTACTGCTCTACAGTCTGCTGTTTCACCACTTTGTGATATAAATAAAAACAATGGTTTTTCAGTTAAAAGAGGCATATTGTATATAAATTCGCTTGCAATTACTACTTCAGTTGGTTTTCCAGCTATTTTTTCAAAAAACTGCTTTCCAATAAGTCCTGCATGATAACTTGTTCCACATGCTATAATATATAATTTATCACAAGCTTTAACATTTTCTACTATTTCAGGTTCAACAAATAAATCTCCATTTTCATCAGAATATTCAGAAATTATTTTTCTTATTACAAAAGGCTGTTCTTCTATCTCTTTCATCATATAATGAGGATATGTTCCTTTTTCTGTATCAGAAGCATCTATGTCAGCTGTATAAGTATCTCTTGTTACTTTGTTTCCATATATAGTGAATATTTCTATTTTTTCTTTAGTAATTTTCAAAAATTCTTTATCTTCAATTTCATAAAAATTATTTGTGTAATTAATCATTGCCATTGCATCGCTGCCTATCATATTGAATCCTTCTCCTTTACCTGCTAATAAAGGAGTTTTATTTTTAGCAGCATACAAAGTGTTCATATCTTCTTTATCAAGTATAGCAAGAGCATATGAGCCTTCTAATTCACTCATTGTATGTCTTATAGCAAGTTCAACTTCTTCACCTTCGCTGACAAACTTTTCAATTAGCTGAACAATAACTTCTGTATCAGTATCGCTTGTAAATTCAATGTCTTTTAAAAATTTTTCTCTAAGTTCATTTTCATTTTCAATAATTCCATTGTGTACGAGTGTAAATCTTTTTGTACAGCTTTGATGTGGATGAGAATTTATTTTATTAGGTACACCATGAGTTGCCCATCTTGTGTGTCCTATTCCAAGTGTTCCTGTTACATTTACATCCAAACATCCTCTTAAATCTTTTATTCTACCTTTTTCTTTACAAACATAAACATTATTGTTGTTAGCTATAGCTATACCTGCTGAATCATATCCCCTGTACTCGAGTTTTTCTAATCCACCAAGAATTATTTCTTTTACATCTTCAAATCCTATATATCCAACTATTCCGCACATATTAAGTCTCCTATTAATTTTTATTATTTTTAATATTTTATTTTTTCACATTAAAACAACACTTGAAATTATCTTTGTTTTCAAGTATGAACAATATATTTTTTTATTTTTTAAATTTAAAATTGATTTATGGGAAACTTAAACTTAGACTTATTATTTTAATAAATAGAAATGAATGCTTGCAAGTTTTATTTTGTAATAGCATTTCGATGCTATTTTTGTAAAAACTTTATCGATGAAGCACACCGCAGAGCATCCGCCGAAAATTCGATAACTCTGTCCTCGTCAACTTAAATAAGTTCTGGCGCTATAATTTTTGTCAAGTTTATTTCCTTATATTTTTACCTCCTTTTATATACTATTAAATTATGAAAATAAAAAAAAATAGTTACATCATTTTCATATTTTATCACATAATAATTGATTAGTACAATACTTTTTTAATTTTAATTAGGTTTGCTAACCATAACCTTTTGTTCAAAATATTCCCATGTATTAAAATTGTAACTAAACACATAATATGTTTATAGAAAATCAAATAAAGATTTTCTCATATTTAATCAAGTGAGTTAGATTGTTAACAAAATTTTATGAATCACAAGTTCAAATAAATGTTAGTATCTAAGCAAATAGTAATAGATACCAAAAATCCAAATACTTACATGGTTAAATAAATATAAACTGACAATAATAATAATACAACAATTGAAAGGAGAAACACACATGGCAAACTCAAACAACAGCGGAAGCAACAATATAGTTGTTCCAGAAGCAAAACAAGCATTGAATCAAATGAAAGCTGAAATAGCTAACGAATTAGGATTAACAAACTATGAGCAAGTAGACAAAGGTAACTTAACAGCAAGACAAAATGGTTACGTTGGTGGCTACATGACAAAAAGATTAGTTGAAATGGCTCAAAGACAAATGAGTGGCGGAATGGGATCTACAGGTTCTACTATGACTAGCGGAACTAACGGAACAAAAACATTCTAATTTCTAATTACATTAATAAATAATTAAGTAAATAAAGAAATGGTGAATAGTTAAAGCTATTCACCATTTCTCTGATTCTTTTATATATTGTCTTAAGCAGTTCTTCCTTCTTTTTTTAATTCTTCAATTAAATTTGGAATAACTGTAAAAATATCTCCTACTATACCAACATCAGCAACATCAAATATTGGTGCAGTTTCATCTTTATTGATTGCTATTATGAACTCTGATTCTTCCATACCTGCCAAGTGTTGAATAGCTCCTGATATACCGCATGCGATATACAAGTTTGGTCTTACAGTTTTTCCTGTCTGTCCAACTTGTCTATCCTTCGCTACCCAGCCTGCATCTACAGCTGCTCTTGAAGCTGAAATTGTTCCTCCAAGTAAATCTGCTAATTCTTCAATCATAGCATAATTCTCAGAACCTTTCATTCCTCTTCCGCCAGAAACTAATACTTTTGCATCTTCTACATTCATTCTTTCTTGTATTATTTTCACGACATCAAGTATTTCTACATTTTTACAGCTTGCTGGTATTTCTATTTTAAATTCTTCTATATTTATTTCATTAGAATCATCTAATTTTAATGCTTTCATAACACCAGGTCTTACTGTAGCCATTTGTGGTCTATGATTTGGACATGCGATTGTAGCCATTATGTTTCCGCCAAATGCAGGTCTTGTCATCATTAAGTTTAATTTTTCAGGTTCTTTATCATCTGCTTCAACCGCTAAGCTTGTACAGTCAGCTGTTAATCCAGTGTGAATTCTTGCTGAAACTCTTGGAGCTAAATCTCTTCCTATTGCTGATGCTCCAAATAATACTATCTCAGGTTTTTTTTCTGTAAAAACTTTATTAAGTGCATAAACATATGGTTCTGTCATATATTCATCAAGCATTACGTCATCAACATATATAACTTTATCAGCTCCAGCATAATTTAATTTTCTTGCTTCATCCATCATGTCTTTACCAAGTAAAACTGCTGTTACTGTTGTATTTAAATCTTTTGCAAGTTCTTTTCCCTTGCCTATTAATTCATATGCTACCTTTTGTACTTTGTGGTCTCTTTGTTCAGCAAAAACAAAAATTCCTTTATAATCTAAAATATTCATTTCGTGCCTCCTACTATAAAATTAGTGAAACTTCATTCAGCCATTTTTGCTGATTCTTAGTTAATTTATCCAATATAATTAAATTATTAGAGAATAAATTTTTCTTTCATTTTTTCAACTATTAACTCTGCTGATTCTTGTGCTCCTAAGTTGAAAATTTTACCCGCTTGTTTTGCGCCTTTTGTGAATGATTTCTTAACTTTAGTAGGAGAACCCTTTAATCCTATGTTATCAAGATCTACTTCTATATCTTTTAATGTCCATACTGTTACTTGTTTTTCTCTATACGCATCAAAAATTCCTTTTGGTGACATATATCTTGGATCATTTAATTCTGCAAGTGCAGTAATTAAAATTGGAAGTTTTGCTTTTAATTCATGATATCTATCTTCATATTGTCTTTTTACTATTATATATTCACCATCAACTTTAATTTCTTCTGCATAGCTAATGTTTGGAAGATTTAAATGTTCTGCTATTTGCGGACCAACTTGTGCAGTGTCTCCGTCTATTGCTTGTCTTCCTGTGATTATTAAATCATAATCTAATTTTTTAAGTGCTGCTGCTAACGTAGTTGATGTTGCCCAAGTGTCAGCACCTCCAAAAGCTCTGTCTGTCAATAGTATAGCTTCATCAGCTCCCATTGCCAAAGCTTCTCTAAGTGCTAAATCTGCTTGTGGTGGTCCCATTGTTATTACTGTTACATGTGCACCGTTTTCATCTTTTATTCTTAATGCTGCTTCTAAGCCTGCTTTATCGTCAGGATTTATTATGCTTGGCACGCCATCTCTAATTAATGTATTTGTTTTTGGATCAAGTTTAACTTCTGTTGTATCAGGTACTTGTTTAATGCATACTACTATATTCAAAGTCTCTTCCTCCCTATTTTAACATGTCAGCGCTAATTACCATTCTTTGAACTTCTGAAGTTCCTTCATAAATCTCAGTAATTTTAGCGTCTCTCATCATTCTTTCAACTGGATAATCTCTTGTATATCCATATCCTCCGTGAAGCTGAACTGCTTTTGTTGTTACTTCCATAGCTGTTTCTGCTGCAAACAATTTTGCCATTGCTGCATCTACGTTATATGGTTTGCCCGCATCTTTGTTGCATGCCGCTCTGTAAACCAACAATCTTGCTGCATCTGTTTTTGCCTGCATATCAGCTAATTGAAATTGTGTGTTTTGGAATTGAGATATTGATTTACCAAATTGTTTTCTTTCTTTTGTATATTTTACAGTTTCATCTATTGCTCCTTGTGCAATACCAAGTGCTTGTGCTGCAATACCTATTCTTCCTCCGTCAAGAGTTTTCATAGCTATTTTAAATCCTTGGCCTTCTTTTCCTAAAAGATTTTCTTTAGGAACTATGCAATCTTGCATTATAAGTTCACAAGTTGATGAGCCTCTTATACCCATCTTTAATTCATGTTGTCCAACAGAGAAACCAGGGAAGTTTTTCTCTACAATAAATGCTGAAATACCTTTTGTTCCTTTTGATTTGTCAGTCATTGCCATAACTATATATACCTCGGCAAAACCAGCATTTGTAATAAATATTTTTGTACCGTTTAATATATAATTGTCACCATCAAGAACTGCTTTAGTTTGTTGTCCTGAAGCATCTGTTCCAGCGCCTGGTTCAGTTAAACCAAAAGCACCTAACCATTCACCTGATGCTAATTTTGTTAAATATTTTTGTTTTTGCTCTTCTGTACCAAATTCATTGATTGGTGCAGCGCATAATGATGTATGAGCTGATATTATTACTCCTGATGTAGCACATACTTTTGACATTTCTTCAACTGCCATAGTATATGTTAAATAATCACAGCCCTGTCCACTATATTCCTTTGAAAAAGGAATACCTAAAAATCCGTATTTCTTAAATTTCTCAACTGTTTCTACAGGAAATCTTTCCTGCTCGTCAACTTCTTGAGCTAATGGTTTAACTTCTTCAACTGCAAAATCTCTGAAAAGTTGTCTTGCCATTTCATGCTCTTTACTCAACTGAAAATTCATGATAATTCTCCTTCTTAATTTTTTTTACTTTCGCCCTTTTGTAAATCTATTTTATTTGCTATTTTTAATACAAATAAAATCAAATTGTACAAGTACTATTATAAACTGTTTGTTTATAAAATATCAAGTGCTATTTTTTATTTTTTTATTCCTTTTTATTCCAATTAATGTTATATAACGTTTGCAATAATAATTGTGCACTTTCGCGCACAATTATTTTATATTATTAAATTATTTACCTGTAAAATTGGCATGTCTTTTTTCTAAAAATGCTGTCATACCTTCTTTTTGGTCTTCTGATGCAAAGCATAAACCAAATATATTTGCTTCATAAGCGATACCAGTTTCTATGTCAGTTTCTATTCCTTTGTTTATAGCTTCTTTGCAGTACTTTACAGCTGTTTTAGAATTTGCTTTTATTTTATTAGCCATTTCATATGTTTCTTCCATTAATTTTTCTGGCTCAACAACTTTATTAACAAGACCTATTCTAAATGCTTCATCTGCTTTTATAATGTTTGCAGTATAAATTAATTCTTTTGCAATTCCTAATCCAACAAGTCGAGGAAGCCTTTGTGTACCTGAAAATCCTGGAGTTATTCCAAGACCTGATTCTGGTTGTCCAAACTTAGCTTTTGATGAAGCTATTCTAATATCAGCAGACATACATAATTCACAGCCACCACCAAGGGCAAAACCATTAACAGCTGCTATAACTACTTTGTCTAAAGTTTCAATTTTTCTAAAAACTCTTGCACCATCTTCACCAAATCGTTTTGCTTCTGCAGCACTTAAATTACTCATATAAGAAATATCAGCTCCTGCAACAAATGCTTTACCTTCACCAGTTAAAATAACTACACTTATTTCCTGATCGATTTTCAACTGATCAAAAACATACTCCAATTCTGACAAAACAATTGCATTCAATGCATTTAAGGAGTTTGGATTATTAATTTTTACAGTACAAATACCTTCATTTTTTTCTACAATTAAATTTTTAAGTTCCATCATAATATCCTTTCTATTTTTAATATATATATTATTATAACATTTTTAAATCGTTTGCAGGAATTTTATTATTAACTTAATTTAACAAATGACTCTGATACTTAATTTTACATTCGTTAATAATTATACACTTATTTTCTGTATTTTCAAGCTATTATTTGAATAAACTTAAAAACGCTTGATATTTTTTTAATAATATGATTTTTATAATGCAGTATTCGAATAAACCTTATTTAGTTTTTTAATTGAATGTAAAAAGTCTAAATTAATTATATAGTTAATTTAGACTTTTTTATTATTTTAAATCAATTCAGTAAGATCCCACATATTATTTAAAAAATGTTTTATATTATATTGTTCTTTTAATTCTATTGAATTTGATTGCCATCCTACAAGAACTGGCAAAGCTTTCGCATTAATAGCACATTCCATATCAAATTTTGAATCACCTACAAACAGAGTTTCATTAACATTTTTATTTAACACTTTAAGTGCCATCATAAGTGGTTCTTTATGTGGCTTATGATTTTTTGTATCATCTGCGGTGATTATTACATCAAAATATTTTATTATATTAAAATTTCTCAACGCTTCTTCAGTTGAATTTCTCAACCTTGAAGTTACAACTCCCATAGCAATGCCTTTATTTTTTAAATATTCCAACGTTTCAATTACATTAGAATATAAAAAAACTTCATCATAAAACCTTTCAAATTGATATTCTCTATAACTTGCAATTACATCTTCTATATTGTGCATTCCGAAATCCCTGTTTAAAGTTAGTAATAAAGGCTCTCCAAATGTGCTTGTTATATAATCTTCATCATGTTCTTTTCCAAACTTTTCATAAATATGTTTAAAAGAGTTTATTATTAAATTGTTTGTATTAGCCAATGTGCCATCGAAGTCAAATAAAACTGTTGTAATCATTGCTTCTCCTGTTCTAAACGTAATATCTTATGATTATTTTTTATTTTTCATACTAAGACCAATTCTTTGTCTTTCTATGTCAATACTAATTAAAGTTACATTAACTATATCGCCAACTTGAACAACTTCCATTGGGTTTTTAATATATTTATCACTCATTTCCGAAAGGTGAACAAGGCCATCCTGTTTAACACCAATATCAACAAATGCTCCAAAATCGACAACATTTCTTACAGTTCCTGTTAATTTCATACCAATTTTCATATCTTCCATTTTCATAACATCCTGTCTGAAAATAGGTTTTGGCATTTCATCCCTTGGATCCCTTCCAGGTTTTTTAAGTTCTTCTATAATATCTGTTAAAGTTGGAACTCCAATATTAAGTTCTTCTGATAATGCATTTATTTTTTCAGCATAACTGTCTTTATATGACTTCTTTTCTTCTTTGAAACTTATTTGAGATAAAGCTGCAAGACCTTTTAATTTTGAATCTTGACTTGAAAGTTGAATTTTCTTAGGATTTTCTTTAACTTGTATATTCATTATTCGTTCATTAATATCTTTTAAATTATTTCTTTTAACATCATCTATATTATATCCAAGTTTTTGTAATAATGTTTTTGCTATATCATATGTTTCAGGATGAACAGCAGTTTTATCAAGAGGATTTTCTCCTTCAGAAATTCTTAAGAAACCTGCGCATTGTTCAAATGCTTTATCACCTAACATTTTTACTTTCATTAATTCTTTTCTATTTGTAAATTTACCATTTTCTTCACGATATTTTACTACATTTTTAGCTATTGTTTTAGATACACCTGATACATATTGTAAAAGGGCCGTTGAAGCTGTATTTAAATCTACACCGACTGAGTTTACACAGTCTTCTACAACACCATCAAGCGCCTGACCAAGTTTAGTTTGGTTTACATCATGTTGGTATTGTCCTACACCTATGCTTTTTGGATCTATTTTTACAAGTTCAGCAAGTGGGTCCTGTAATCTTCTTCCAATGGAAATTGCTCCTCTAATAGTAACATCCAAATCAGGATACTCTTCTTGAGCTAATTTTGATGCTGAATAAACAGATGCTCCTGCTTCTGAAACTATTACATATGAAACTTTTTTATCTATTTTTGATAATAAATCTGCTACAACTTGTTCTGTTTCTCTTGAAGCAGTACCATTACCAATTGTTATTACATCTATATTATATTTTAAAATCCAGTTTTTTAAGAATTTTTGTGATTCTTCTACTTGATTTTTAGGTTCATTAGGATATATTACACCAAAGTCTAAAAGCTTTCCTGTTTCATCTAAAACTGATAGTTTACATCCAGTTCTGAAACTTGGGTCTATAGCAAGAACCCTAATATCATTTACTGGAGGTACCATCAATAAATTTTTAGTGTTTTTTCCAAATACTTTTATAGCTTCTTCTTCTGCTCTTTCTGTTAGCATATTTCTAACTTCTCTCTCAATTGAAGATGATATCAATCTCTTGTAGCTATCTTCAATTGCCAATAAATAATAACTTGTTGTCAATGCTTCTTCATTTTTAACTTCTTTTGATTTTAAATAATTAACTATTTTTTCATCAGGAGTTTTAATTTTAACTTTTAATTTCTTTTCCTTTTCTCCTCTGTTTATAGCAAGTATTCTATGATTTGCAATTGTTTTTATAGCTTCTTCATATTTATAATACATATCATAAACTGTTTGTTCATCTTCATCAACAGCTTCTGAAACTACAACACCATCCTGCAAATAAATTTCTCTTATATGTTTTCTATATTCTGCATTATCAGAAATTATTTCTGCTATAATATCACATGCCCCAGCAAATGCTTCTTTTACACTTTTTACATCTTTTTCTTCATCTATGTAGGCCACCGCTAATTCTTCTACATCGCCATCAACTACATTTTGAGATAGAATTATATTTGCTAATGGTTCAAGACCTCTTTCTTTAGCTTTCGATGCACGTGTAGACTTTTTTTGTTTGAATGGTCTGTATAAATCTTCAACTCTTTGCAATACATCTGCATTTAATATTTCTGCTTTAAGTTTTTCTGTTAGTTTTCCCTGTTCTTCAATAGAATTAATTACTTCTGATTTTCGAGTTTCAAGATTTCTTAAATACATCAATCTATCATATAAATCTCTTAATACAACATCATCCATAGAACCAGTTTGTTCTTTACGATACCTTGCTATAAAAGGAATTGTATTTCCCTCATCAATTAATTTTACTGCATTTTCAACTTGAAATGGCTTTAATTTAAATTCATCACATAATATCTTATTAATATCTACCATTTGTTCTTTCTCCTCTTCTTCAGTTCGCCATTT
>JARBUP010000081.1 GCA_029239575.1 Bacillota bacterium | reverse complement strand
TTTTGTGCGTCTACAAAAAATGGTTATTTAAGAAATTTAACAGCTGCAGAAATGTTAAAACAAATATATTTAATTCAAAAAGATATTAATGAAAAAATAACGAATATTGTTATTATGGGTTCTGGAGAACCACTTGATAATTATGACAATATTATTTCCTTTTTAAAATTAATAAATGATGAAAAGGGACAAAACATATCAATGAGAAAATTAACTTTATCAACATGTGGCGTTGTGCCAAAAATTTATGAACTTGCTGATGAAAACCTGCCAATAACTCTTGCGATTTCATTACATGCCCCAACTCAAGAAAAAAGGGAAGAAATAATACCTATTTCTAAACAATATGATATTAAAGAACTTATGGCATCTTGTGATTATTATTTAAGTAAAACAGGCAGAAGGCTTACATTTGAATATATAATGATAAAAGGTTTTAACGACACGAAAGAAGATGCAAATAAACTTAGCGAGTTATTAAAAAACAAGCTATGTAATGTGAATTTAATACCATGTAATTATGTAAAAGAAGCTGAAATTAGCCCATCAACTAATTTAGAAATAAATAAGTTCAAAAAAATATTAACTGACAATGGGTTA
This sequence comes from Bacillota bacterium, assembly GCA_029239575.1. Lineage (GTDB taxonomy): Bacteria > Bacillota > Clostridia > Tissierellales > Sedimentibacteraceae > Sedimentibacter. Next base: position 9,756 of record JARBUP010000081.1, on the reverse strand, counting down.
AATGCAACTGTAAGGCGAGAATTAGGAAGCGATATAAATGCAGCATGCGGTCAATTAAGGAATAATTTTTTGGAAATATGAGGTGCTACATGAGAGTATACTTTGATACGAACAAAGGGTTGTTAAGAGAAAATAATGAAGACAATTTATTAGTAAACGAAGCAAAATATTATAGTTTATATGCAGTAGCCGATGGTATGGGTGGTCATAGTGCCGGTGAAGTTGCAAGTATGATTGCTTTGAATGCAATTAAAGACTGCTTTGAAAAAAGCGAAAAAGATGAAAAATTTAAAGTTCCAAAATTTATTAATGAAAGCATACAGGAAGCAAATATAATAATAAGAGAAGAAGCAAGTAAAAACATAGAATACACTGGCATGGGAACAACTGTTACAATGGCAGTTATTGATTTGTCATTAAATATTGCTTACATAGGAAATATAGGGGATTCAAGGACATATATTTTGAAATCTGATGCTATAAAACAAATTACTGAAGATCACACCTATGTTCATGAACTTTATAGAGAAGGAAAAATTACTGTTGATGAAGCTAAAAAACATCCTAAGAGAAATGTAATAACAAGAGCAGTGGGTAGCGAAGAAATAATGCAAGTAGATATATTTGAAATTGAACTTGAAGAAAATGATATAATTTTACTTTGTTCCGATGGCCTTACAACACATTTATCAGATGAAATAATATTTAGTACTATTAAAAAATATGGATGTGAAAAAAGCGTTGAAAAATTAATTGAACTCAGCAACGATAGCGGCGGCACTGATAATATTACTCTTATAATTGTTGATACTAACAAAGAGGTGAGAAAATGATAGGTAAAATTTTAGGAAATAGATATGAATTAGTAGAAAAAATTGGCGGCGGTGGAATGTCCAATGTTTATAAAGCAAAGTGTAAAGTATTAAACCGATATGTAGCTGTAAAAATATTAAGACAGGAACTTACATCTGATCCTTTATTTGTGGAAAAGTTTAAACAAGAATCTTTGTCTGCAGCAAGTTTAACTCACCCAAATATTGTAAGTATTTATGATACTGGATTTGAAGATGATATATATTATATTGTAATGGAATTTGTTAAAGGTGAAACTTTAAAACATTATATTCAAAAAAAAGGTAAATTATCTGAACAAGAAACAATAAGAATATCAAAACAAATTGCAGAAGCACTTAAACATGCTCATGTAAACAAAATAGTACACAGGGATATTAAACCTCACAATATACTTTTAACAGAAGATAGAATTGTTAAAGTTGCAGATTTCGGTATTGCGAGAGCTACTACAAGTTCTACAATAAATAATTCTTCAAATGTAATTGGATCCGTTCATTATTTTTCACCAGAACAAGCAAGGGGCGGATATGTTGATGAAAAATCAGATATATATTCTCTTGGTGTGGTAATGTATGAAATGATTACTGGAGAAGTTCCATTTGATGCTGATAATCATATTACTGTTGCAATGAAGCAAATACAGGAACGTGCAATTCCACCATCAAAAAAATATCCTGATTTAAAAATTTCTGCTGCATTAGAAAATATAATAATGAAATGTTTAGAAAAACATCAGAGTTTTAGGTTTCAAAATATTGATGAAATGTTAAATTTATTAAATATTTTAAATGCAAAATCAGGAAATGTACCTTTAAAAGAAGAATTAATAGATTCTCCAACAAGAATCATGCCTAAGTTAAATCCAGATATGGACAATTTAAATGGTGATGATGCGTTTGATGAAAATAAAGATAAAGCATTTAAAGCATTTTTTGGTGAAAATGACCAAGAAGACAATGAAGAACAAGAAGAAAGTTTAGAAGAAAAAAGGAAAAAAAGAAAAACTACTATCATTGCAATTTTATGTGCTTTAATTGTAGCGGTAATAGGTGGAATAATTAGTTATAACGCTATATTCCACGTATCTGAAATTACAGTTCCAGATCTTGTTGGAAAGCAAGAAGATGAAGCCAAAAAAATAGTTGAAGATTTAGGTCTTGAATTTAAAGTAGCTGGAGAAGAATTTAGCAATGAATTTGAAGAAGGCCAAGTTATTGAACAAAATGTACAAGAGGGAATGAAAATAAAAGAAAATTACCCACTTGAAGTAATAATAAGTAAAGGTAAAGAAGATATTAAAATTCCAAATTTAATTGGACGATATGCAATTGAAGCTGGAGTAATACTAAAGGATGCAGGATTAAATGAAGGAAATGTTACTGAAGAATATTCAAATACAATTCCTGCTGGAGAAATAATAAAGCAATATCCAGATGCAGGTACACCTGCAAATATGGATGATGAAGTTGATTATGTTGTTAGTTTAGGTGAAGAAAATAAAGTGGCAGTTATGCCAAACTTAATTGGACTTGATTTGCAATCAGCTAAAGCTAAAATAATAAACAGCGGTCTTACTGTAGGTCAAGTTTCAGAAGAAAATTCAGAAACTACTCAAGTAGGAGTAGTTATGAAACAAAGCGTTTCTTCTGGAGTAGAAATTGAACAGGGCACAGCAATATGGATAACAATAAGTTCAGGACCTAAAGAAGTGCCTCAGGATAACCCTGATACTAATAATGGTACTGAAAAACCAACATCAGGTAAATTCCCATTAACTATTGCTTTACCACAGGATAAGGATAAAGTATTAGTTGTTGTTCAAAAGGTTACCGATGGTGGTATAGAAATAATTTATTCTAAAGAAGTAAAAACTACAGAACAAAGCATTATAGTAAACGTAGAAGGAAAAGGAACTGAAAATTTCGAAATTTATATTGATAATGCATTATATGAAAAAACTCAAATTACTTTTGAATAGGAGTAACAATGATAGAAGGTATAATTACTAAAGGTGTTGGGGGAAATTATTATGTGGATATCGGTAACAAAATAATTGAATGCAGGGCGCGAGGACTTTTTAGATTAAAAAATATAAAACCATTAGTTGGGGACTGGTGTAATATCAGGCTTACTGAAGAAGATGAAGAAATGGGTTATATTGAAGAAATAAAAGAAAGAGTTAATGAAATTACAAGACCTCCAGTCGCAAATGTAGAACAACTCTTAATATTTTTTGCAGTAACTAACCCTGAGCCAAGTTTTCTGCTTCTTGATAAACTTTTAATTGCATCAGAATTGAATAAATTAAAACCAATAATTTGTTTTAATAAATCCGATTTATGTAATGAAGAATTAAAAGAAAAATATTTAAATATTTTTAAAAATACAGGATATAAAGTAGTTTTTACAAGTAAAGAAGATAAAAATTCCATTGAAGAATTAAAGTTAATTTTAAAAAATAAATTAAGTGTATTTTCAGGACCATCAGGAGTTGGAAAATCTTCTATGATGAATGCTGTAGAACCAAGTTTTGAATTAAAAACTGGAGAAGTCAGTGAAAAGTTAAAAAGAGGAAAGCATACAACAAGACATGCTGAAATTTATAAATTAAGTTTTGGTGGATATGTTGTTGATACGCCCGGATTTAGTTCTTTTGAATTAAATTCATCCGATGAATATGAACTTTCTAATTTATATCCAGATATTAAAAAATATAGTGTGGGCTGTCGTTTTGATGACTGCCTGCACTATAAAGAACCAGGATGCGTAATTAAAAATGCTGTTAATGATGGTTTAATTAGTGAAACAAGATATAATAATTATACAAAACTGCTTGAAGAAATTAAAAATAAACCTAAAATTTATTAAAAGAGGATAAAATGAACAAAATAAATAAATTATCACCATCAATATTATCAGCAGATTTTTCTAAACTTGCTGAAGAAATTAAACTTATAGAATTAGGTGGAGCAGAATACATACATATAGATGTTATGGATGGCCATTTTGTTCCTAATATTACAATAGGACCCGATGTTATTAAATCTTTAAGAAAAACAACAAATTTAATATTTGATGTTCATTTAATGATTGAAAATCCAGATAAATATGTTGAAGATTTTTATAAAGCTGGTGCAGATATAATTACAGTTCATCAAGAAAGCTGTGTACATTTGCACAGAACTATTCAAAAAATAAAATCATTTGGTATAAAAGCTGGAGTAAGTTTAAACCCTGCAACACCTGTTTCTGTCATAAGAGATATTATTCTTGATGTTGACATGGTGCTTTTAATGAGTGTTAATCCTGGCTTTGGCGGACAAAGTTTAATAAATAATATAAAATATAAATTTGAAGATTTAAATAATTTAATTAAAGAAAAAGATGCAGATATAGATATTGAAATAGATGGCGGAGTAACTTTAGATAATTTACAAGAAGTTTTGAGTTGGGGTGTAAATGTAATTGTTGCAGGTTCAGCTATTTATAAAGCTGAAGATGTTATTGAAAGAACAAAACAATTTAAAAATATCATGGAGTTATAATATGTCAGCAGTTATAATAGCAAGCGGCAGTGATATAGAAAAACATGTTTTTGAAGAAGAAAATATAAATGTTGAATATGTAATATGCGCTGACGGTGGATTAGAAAAAGCTGAAAAACTTAATTTGATTCCAAATATTGTTGTTGGTGATTTAGATTCTGTTAGCCCTGATATATTAAAACATTATTTAAATAAAAATGTGGAACTTATTAAATATCCTGTAGAAAAAGATTTTACTGATATGGAAATAGCTATAGAATATGCAATTAGTAAAAATTATAAGGATATAATTTTAGTAGGTGCTACGGGTACAAGGCTTGATCATACAATGGGAAATATTTTGCTTTTAGAAAAATATTTTTTAAATGGTATTAAAATTAAAATTTTAGACAACAATAATATTATTCAAATAATGGGAAATATACTACAACTTAAACATAAAAAAAATTATTATGTTTCTATTATACCTGTTACTGAAACTATAGAGGGTGTGTCTTTAAAAGGATTTAAATATCCTTTACATAATGTCACTATTAAAAGAGGTTCCACTCTTTGTATTAGTAATGAGATAATGGATGACTTAGGAATAATTACAATTGAAAAAGGAAATGCTTTAGTATTTATGTCAAAAGATTAAATACATATAATGTAAAATTATGTTGCAATTAACTTAATTTTATTTTATAATCTGATTATTACCTGAAAAGTACGTTATGTCTAAAATCCTTCGCTATGCTCAGGATGACAAAGCGTAGAAATTGGGTTATATTCATAAATTAAAATTAAATATTTAATGTGATGATGGGAAATTAGTATATTAATTTTGTTAAAGCGATGCAGTGATGGTGGAAGACTGCTACAAAACATATATGAAGAACATCCCTGAACAGCCAACCGAAGTTTTTTAAAAATGTAGGCTTGGACGTTTTTAACGTTATAATTATAAGTGAACAGCTATGCTGTTAATTTGGGTGGTACCGCGGATACTCTTTCGTCCCTTTTTGGATGAAGGAGTTTTTTTATTTATTTTTATTTGTAATACAGGAGGAAAAGGAACATGAAAGCTATTGATTTTAGAGATTTATTTAAATCTCCAGAAAATTATTTTGGAAAAGAAGTAGTAATAGAAGGTTGGATTAGAACAATAAGAGATTCTAAAACATTTGGTTTTATTGAATTAAATGATGGAACATATATGAAAAATGTTCAAATAGTATTTGATGATACTCTTACTAATTTTGATGAAATTAAAAAATTTTCAACAGGTAGTGCTATAACTGTAAAAGGAAATTTAGAACACACTCCAAATGCTAAGCAATTATTTGAAGTAAAAGCAACTGAAGTTACATTGGAAGCTGGCTCTGATTCAAGTTATCCGTTACAGAAAAAAAGACATTCAATGGAATATTTAAGAACAATTGCTCATTTAAGACCAAGAACAAATACATTTTTAGCAGTGTTTAGAGTAAGAAGTCTTGCTGCATTTGCAATTCATAAATTTTTCAATGAAAGAGGATTTGTTTACGCACATCCACCAATTATAACTGCAAGTGATGCAGAAGGTGCTGGAGAAATGTTCCATGTAACTTCTTTAGATTTAGACAATGTAGAAAAAGTAGATGGCAAAACAGATTATTCAAAAGATTTCTTTGGAAAAAGTGCAAACTTAACAGTAAGCGGTCAATTAGAAGCTGAAATATTTGCTCTTGCATTTAAAAATACATATACATTTGGACCTACATTCAGAGCTGAAAATTCAAACACTACACGTCATGCTGCAGAGTTTTGGATGATAGAACCTGAAATAGCATTTGCTGATTTAAATGATGATATGCAGCTTGCAGAAGACATGGTTAAATATGTTATTTCATATGTGCTTGAAAACGGTAAAGAAGAAATGGAATTTTTCAATTCTTTTGTAGAAAAAGATTTATTTAAGAAACTTGATAATGTTGTTAATTCTGAATTTGGCAGAATTACTTATACAGATGCTATAGAAATACTTAAGAAAAACAATGATAATTTTGATTATGCTGTTGAATGGGGAACTGATATTCAAACAGAACATGAAAGATATTTATCAGAGCAAATTTTTGGAAAACCTGTTTTTGTAACAAATTATCCAAAAGATATAAAAGCATTTTATATGAGAATGAATGATGACAATAAAACAGTTGCAGCTACAGACCTTTTAGTTCCAGGTATAGGTGAATTAATTGGAGGAAGCCAAAGAGAAGAAAGACTTGACATGTTGGAAAAACGCATGGCAGAAATGGGAGTTCCAAGCGAAGATTTATGGTGGTATTTAGAACTTCGTAAATATGGCGGAGTTAAACATGCTGGTTTTGGACTTGGATTTGAAAGATTAATTATGTATTTAACAGGTATGGGAAATATAAGAGACGTAATACCATTTCCTAGAACACCAAAGAATGCGGAATTTTAATTTACAGTTATGCAAATGGACGCTTAAGCTCAATGCTTAAGTGTTTTTTGTATTTAAATTATCTATGCTTATATGAAAATACATATATAAATATATAATATTAGATATTGATAGATATAATAATTCAAGCTAAAATTAGAAAATATTGAAGATGATTAAAATTTTATTTTGATAAATAAAATAGCGTTTTCAACATATAACACATCTTATAATTAATTTGATGAAGGGGGAATGAATTATTTTTCTATTGAGAGATGAGGAATTTGCGATGATTCAACAATAATTTTAAAAAAGGAGGAACCATTATGAAAAAAGGTTACGCAATAGATAAAGATCAATTTAGTAAAAAATATTTAAATATTCAGTATGCAAATAAATCAGATCTGAATTGTTTGGATTTATATTTACCAGAAGGAGAAGGACCGTATCCACTTATTATGTTAGTACATGGCGGTGGCTTTATGGGGGGATATAAAGATCAGGGTTCAATATTTGGAGTGGGTAAAGTTGTTTCTCAAGGTTATGCATTAGCTGCTGTTGATTATCGCTTATCTTTACATTGCAATTGGCCAGAGCCAGTCCATGATGTAAAATGTGCAATTCGTTATTTGAGAGCTAATCAACAAAAGTATAACATTGCAGCAGATAATATTGTACTTTGGAGCAGTTCAGCAGGTGCTGCAATTGCACAAGCTGTTGCAGCTACGGGAGATAAACAAGAATATGAAGAATACAATGACATCTCAATGGGTTATCCTGAAGAATCATCAGCTATACAAGGCTTGATATCAATTTATGGTGTTGCTGATTTTGTTTCTGGTGCAGCTTTTGATAACTTAAAACCTCGAGAATTTTATCTTAGTGTATGTGGTCCAACACCAGCTGATGAAGAACTGTATATGAATCAGGAATATGTTGATGCTGTTGAATTAATTCTTGGCTATCATTTAAATAATATAGAAAATGTTATAAAAGCAGCTAAAAATAGTCCGTTTGCATTAGCTAAAGGAGATTATCCTCCGGCTTTATTCCAACATGGCACAGCTGATCCTGTAGCGCCATTTTCTGATTCTGTAAATGTAGCTGTAAAAGTTAATGAATTAGCAGGTGAGGAACGAGTTATTTTTGAAATGTTTGAAGGTGCTACTCATGGTGGTCATGTATTTTGGCAAAATGAAAATATTGAACGAGGATTAGATTTTATTGATGGAATACTCTTTGGTGAAAAACGTCAAAGGATGCCATTCCCAGAACTTAAAATTATCGAAATATCAAACTAAAAAATAAAGTAGAATTTACGTAAACATTTTAAAGAACTGCAAATACAATAATTCCATTTTTTAATATATATATATTAAAAAACATATATTGATATGTCATATTATATATTGATAGCTATAAGAATTTAAGTTAAAATTTAAAAAGATTAAAGGGATGTAAAACTATTTATATAAAATATTTTTTTAAATAGTATAAATACGTTTGCATCGCAAATCAAATCTTATTATTCTTTTGAAGAATGGAGGAAATGTATGAATTATCATTTATTGTAGGAAGGACGTAGTTAAAATAATAAAGTAATAATGGATTTTGCTTAAGAAGTAATATTTGGTAAAACACGCCTTGGGAAATCATTTTCAGTAAATTAATAGTTTCAAAATGTTATATTAAAAACTAAAGGAGAAATTATAACTATGTCACCATTAATTATGGCTATTATTATGTTAGCGATTGTTATCGCATCTGTATTTTACAAAAAGGTACCAATGTTTTTTATACTTGGTATAGTTCCAATTATCTGTGCTCTTATTTTGGGCATGGATATCAAAGCTATCAGCAAAGCAGCTACTGATCAACTTTCTGCAACTATGAATTCAGCTGGATATATGCTGTTATTTGCTTTAATGTATTTTAATATGCTTACTGAAACAGGCATGTTTGATACATTTGCAAAAGGCATCATAAGAATGTTCAGAGGAAAAGTGAATGTTTGGACACTTATGATTTTAACGACTGGTCTTACATGCATAGGTATGCTTACAGCAAGTGTTTCAACAGCTTTTATGCTTGCTATTCCAATTGTGCTTCCAATAATCAAAAAAATGAATTTTGATCGTCAAAATGCTTATCTTATGATTATTACTGCAATTGCAGCGATGTGTTTTATTCCTTGGGGAATTGGTATAGTAATTACAGCAACCTTTGTAGGAATTGATCCTCAATCACTTGCAAGTGCAACTGTACCAATTAGTTTATGCTTTATACCTGTTATTATTGCACAATACTTCTACTTTGCAAGTTATCACAAGAAACACAGTGGTATAATGTCAGTTGATATTTCTGAAGCTGCAATGACATCTGATGATTTAGGTAAATTAAAATCTAATCTTAGACCTAAATTGTTCTGGTTCAACTTCATTATGTTTATTGCTGTTATTGTTTGTTTAGGAGTAATTAAACTTCCATCATATATAGTATTCTTTTTTGCTACATTGATTACAACTTTAGTTAATTATCCAGATGCTAAAGATCACCATCCACTTTGGATGAAAGCAGGCGGAGCATACTTTAATATTTTATTAATGTTAGTTGGTATTGCAATTTTCGTTGGACTGTTTACTGCAAGTGGTATGATGGCAGCTTTAGCAGATGGCATTATTGCAGTATTCCCTAAAGTGTTGCTTCGTTACCTACACTTAATTTTACTTGCAGTATTAGTAATAGCACTTCGCGTGGTTCCTTACCAAATATACAACTCATTATACCCTGTATTGGTTTCTATTGCAGGACAATTTGGAATTGCACCAGCTATAGTTGCAGCTCCTTTCGTTACAAACCTTGCACTTGGAACATCAGGTACACCATTGAATACAGCAACATTTGTTGGTGCGAGCCTTCTTGAAATTAAAG
>JARBUP010000080.1 GCA_029239575.1 Bacillota bacterium | reverse complement strand
AATTTAAAAATATGTACATTTAATTAAAAATACTATATAATTTCGTAGAAAATAATATTTAAAATATAGTTTATTTAATTAATAATGTTTTTAAGAAAGGAAATCTCATGAATTTAATACCTGCAAAAACGATTATATCAAATTATACAGAAAATACAAATTGGTTTGGAAATAATTATAATATGAACATTTATAAGGGTTGCTGCCATGGCTGCATTTATTGTGACAGCAGAAGCGAATGTTATGGGGTTGAAAATTTTGATGAGGTACGAGCAAAAGAAAATTCCCTTTCTATTATTGAAAAAGAATTGAAATCTAAACGAAGAAATGGTGTTGTAGGTACGGGTGCAATGAGTGATCCCTATAATCCATTTGAAAAAGAATATAAGCTCACAAGAGGAGCTTTAAAGCTTATGGACAAATATAAATATGGAGTTTCAATTACAACTAAAAGCAGTTTAGTTACAAGGGATATAGATATTTTAAATTCTATTAAAAATCATTCTCCAGTGCTTATTCTTATGACAATAACAACTAATGATGATGAATTGTCAGAAAAAATAGAACCTAATGTGGATGTAACGTCAAAACGATTTAAAGCTATAAAAGAACTTACAGACAATGATATTTTTACAGGAATATTAATGATGCCAATACTTCCATTTATAAATGATAATGAAGAAAATATTAAAGAAATAATAAAATCTGCACATGAAAGCGGTGCAAAGTTTATTTATCCTGCATTTGGTGTAACTTTACGACAAAATCAAAGAACTTACTATTACCAACAGCTTGACAAGCAATTTCCCAACTTAAAACAAAAATATATTAATGAATATGGTAACACTTATTCCTGCAATTCACCTAATGCAAAAAACTTAAGACAAGTTTTTAAAGAAGAATGTAATAAATATAATATACTTTACAAAATGCCCGATATTATAAATGGTTATAAAAAAAATTATAAAGATAAACAAATATCCATATTTGATTTGTAAAATAGAAAAGTAAAAAAGACTGAATGATTTAAATTCAGCCTTTTTCTTATAGTATTATTTTTATTTATTTCTTATTGCAGATTGTGCAGCAGATAATCTTGCAACTGGTACTCTAAATGGTGAGCATGAAACATAATCTAAACCTATTTTGTGGAAGAATTCTATTGAAGCAGGATCTCCTCCATGTTCTCCACAAACACCCATGTGTAAATGAGGTTTTGCTATTCTTCCAAGTTTAACAGCTGTTTCTACTAATTTACCAACTCCAGCTTGATCTATACTTTGGAATGGGTCTTGCTCTAATATTCCAGCTTCTCTGTATGCAGAAATAAATTTACCTGCATCATCTCTTGAATAACCAAATGTCATTTGAGTTAAGTCATTAGTGCCAAATGAATAGAAATCAGCAACTTCTGCTATTTCATCAGCAGTTACACATGCTCTTGGTATTTCAATCATAGTTCCAATTAAATATTGTAAATCAGAATTTTTTTCTTTTTTAACTTTTTCAGCTACTTCAGTTATTAAAGCTCTTAAAATATCAAGTTCAGCTTTTTTACCTACTAATGGAACCATTATTTCAGGTATTACATTTATATTTTCTTCATTTGAAACTTCTATAGCAGCTTCTATTATAGCTCTTGTTTGCATTTTAGCTATTTCAGGATATGTTATAGCTAAACGACAACCTCTGTGTCCAAGCATTGGGTTGAATTCATGTAAATCATTAATAATTTCTTTTATTTTATTTAAAGAAATATTCATACTATCTGCAAGTTCTTTTATGTCTTTTTCATCTGTTGGTATGAACTCGTGTAATGGTGGATCTAAAAGTCTTATAGTAACAGGTCTTGGTCCCATGATTTTGTAAATTGCTTTAAAGTCATTTTTTTGCATTGGAAGAATTTCTGCTAATGCTTTTTCTCTTTGTACTAAACTGTCAGATACAATCATTTTTCTTACTGAGAAAATACGGCTTTCTTCAAAGAACATGTGTTCAGTACGGCAAAGACCTATTCCTTCTGCACCAAATTTTATAGCAGTTTCAGAATCAGTTGGAGTATCTGCATTTGTTCTAATCCCAAGAGTTCTAAATTCATCAGCCCATTCCATTAATTTTCCAAAGCTTCCTGAAATAGCTGGTTCAACAGTTTTAATGCTTCCGCTATAAACATTTCCTGTGCTACCATCTAAAGAAATATAATCTCCTTCAGTAAATGTTAATTCACCAACACGCATTATTTTTTTAGCTTCATCAACTTGAATAGCTTCACATCCAGCTACACAGCATTTTCCCATTCCTCTTGCAACAACGGCTGCATGTGAAGTCATACCGCCTCTTGAAGTAAGAATTCCTTTTGCTTTATTCATTCCTTCTATATCTTCTGGAGAAGTTTCTTTTCTAACAAGTATTGCAGCTTCACCATTTAATGCTGCTTCAACAGCCTCTTCTGCAGTGAAATAAATTTTTCCTGTAGCAGCTCCTGGTGATGCTGGAAGTCCATTTGCTATTGGCATGGCATTTTTAAGTTCTGTTACATCAAAATTAGGGTGTAATAATTGGTCAAGAGACTTTGGATTAATTCTCATAACAGCTTCTTCTTTTGTTATTAAATTTTCTTCAACCATTTCAACAGCAGCTCTTAAAGCAGCTTCTGTAGTTCTTTTGCCTGAACGAGTTTGAAGTAAATATAATTTGCCTTGTTCAATAGTAAATTCTATATCTTGCATATCTTTATAATGTTGTTCAAGAGAATTTGCAGCATTCATAAACTGTTCGTATATTTCTGGCATTACTTCATTTAATTTATCTATAGTTAATGGAGTTCTAATACCTGCAACTACATCTTCGCCTTGAGCATTCATTAAGAATTCTCCAAATACTTTCTTTTCTCCTGTAGAAGGGTTACGAGTAAATGCAACACCTGTTCCTGAAGTATCTCCCATGTTTCCAAATACCATTGATTGAACATTTACAGCAGTGCCTATATCATGAGAAATTTCATACAAGTTTCTGTATGTAAAAGCTCTTGGATTGTTCCATGATTTAAATACTGCTTCAACAGCCATCAACAATTGTTTCTCTGGCTCTTGTGGGAAATCTGTATGTGTTTCTCTTCTATATATTTTTTTGAATTCAGTTACTATTTCTTTTAAATCTTCGGCTGTTAGTTCAGTATCAAATTTATAATTATTTTTTTCTTTAATATCTTCTAATACATTATCAAAATTATATTTGTGTATTGATAAAACAACATCGCCAAACATTTGAATGAATCTTCTATAACTGTCATATGCAAATCTTGCGTTTCCAGTTTTTTTAGCCATTCCTTCAACAGATATATCATTTAATCCTAAATTAAGAATTGTATCCATCATACCTGGCATTGAAAATGCTGCACCTGAACGAACTGAAACTAAAAGTGGATTTTCTTCATCTCCAAACTTTTTATTCGTTCTTTCTTCTAATACATTAATTTTTTCTTTAATTTGACTAATAATTTCATCCGTTAGTTTTTGGTCTTGTTTGTAAAATTCTGTACATGCTTCTGTTGAAACAGTAAATCCTTGTGGAACAGGAAGGCCTATATTTGTCATTTCTGATAAATTTGCACCTTTTCCTCCTAATAAACTTTTTTGTGAAGCATTTCCTTCTTCAAATAAATAAACCCATTTTTTGTTCATTATATCCTCCAATTGAATTTCGTATTATATTTTTTAAATTTGCATACTTATTAATAAATTATTAATGTTCATTTTTAGATATTATAGATGAAATTATACTTGCTGTTTCTTCAATTGCTTTAGCAGATACATTAATAACAGGACATCTTAGTTTGTGAAAAAGTTTATGAGCATATTCTAACTCTGCTAAAATTCTATGCATGTCAGCATATGTAGAAGATGTTTTCATACCCATATCTTTTAATCTTTCTGTTCTGATAGAATTAAGTTTGTCCGGGTCATTTGTTAGACCTATGATTTTTCTTGGAGAAATTTCAAATAATTCTTTAGGAACATCTACTTCAGGTACTAATGGTATATTGCAAACTTTAATGTTTTTGTATGCAAGATACATGCTTAGTGGTGTTTTAGAAGTTCTTGAAATTCCTACTAAAACTATATCAGCTTTTAAAATACCCCTTGGGTCTTTTCCATCATCATATTTAACAGCAAATTCTATGGCTTCAACTTTTTCGAAATATTCTTCATTCATTTTTCTGTTTAAACCAATTTCTCTTTTAGGTTTTGAATTTGTTAAAACTTTAAGTTCCTTTATAATAGGACCTAAAGCATCGATTGCTTTAATATTTTTTAATGCTGCTTGATGAGAAAGATATTCACGCATTTCTGTTTTAACTAAAGTAAAAATTATCATGCTTTTATGAAATGATGCATCTTCTACTATTTCATCGAGCTGATATTTTTCAGACACATAAGAATATCTGTGTATTCTTCCAATTAATTCAGGATCAAACTGAATACTTGAAGCTTTTGCAAGAAGTTCAGCAGTTTCTCCTATTGAATCGGACAAAACGTAAATATTTATTTTTTCAGTCAATTAATCACCTCATAATTTATTTAGTGTAACTTATATCGGTGTTATAATTTATATATTATAACATAAATAATAAAAAGTACAGTACTTTTTAATTTAAAATAAAAAATATAATTTTGACATCTTTATATAAACAATATATAATTACTAAAGATATTAGTCAATAAAATAAGTTGATTATATAATATATATTTTATTAACTTTAACTTGAGAGGAATACATGAATTATTTAGACAATATAGATTTTCCACAAGACTTAAAAAAATTAAAAATAAATGAATTAAATTATCTTAGTCAAGAACTAAGAGATTTTATAATAAAAAGTGTTTCTGCAACAGGTGGTCATATAGCTTCAAATCTTGGAGTTGTTGATTTAACTGTTGCTCTTCATTATGGTCTTAATTTGCCTGAAGACAAAATAATATGGGATGTGGGACATCAATCATATATTCATAAAATTTTAACAGGTAGAAAGCATCAAATGCATACTTTAAGGCAATTAAATGGCTTAAGTGGTTTTCCTAAAAGAGCTGAAAGCATATATGATGTATTTGATACAGGTCATAGCAGTACTTCAATTTCAGCAGCTATAGGTATTGCAAGAGCAAGGGATTTAAAAAAAGAAAATTATGAAGTTGTTGCTGTAATAGGAGATGGAGCTTTAACTGGGGGTATGGCTTTTGAAGCATTAAATGATGCAGGAAGAAGCAATACTAAGTTAATAGTTATATTAAATGATAATGAAATGTCAATTTCTGAAAATGTTGGAGGCATGTCTTCTTATTTAAGTAAATTAAGAACTGAGCCTAAATATTTGTCTACTAAAAAAGATGTTGAAAAGTTGTTGGATAAGTTGCCCAACCACGGTAAAAACCTTAAAGCATTTTTAAGAAGAGCAAAAAATGGAATTAAACAAATGGTTGTTCCTGGTATGATGTTTGAAGAACTTGGATTTACATATATGGGTCCTTTAGATGGTCACAATATACCAGAGCTTTTGGATGCATTTAATAAAGCAAAAAATATTAAAGGACCTCTTTTAATTCATGTAAAAACAATTAAAGGAAAAGGCTATAAATTTGCAGAAGAAATGCCAAATATATATCACGGAGTTTCTGCATTTAATATAGAAACGGGTGTTGCATTAAGTAATTCTTCTGTTTCATCTTATTCAGATGTTTTTGGAGAAAAACTTTGTGAAATAGCAGAAAAAAATGAATCAGTTGTAGCTATTACTGCAGCTATGACTGATGGAACTGGTTTAACAGAATTTTCAAAACAATATCCAAATAGATTATTTGATATAGGAATTGCAGAACAGCATGCAGTGACTATGGCTGCAGGTTTAGCTGCAAATGGTATAGTACCTGTTGTAGCATTATATTCTTCATTTTTGCAAAGAGCATATGATCAAGTGATTCATGATGTTGCATTGCAAAATCTTCATGTTGTTTTAGCAGTGGACAGAGCTGGATTAGTGGGAAATGATGGGGAAACTCATCAAGGTATTTTTGATTCAGCATTTTTATGTCAAATACCAAATATGACGGTTTTAGCACCTGCTGATTATATAGAATTAAAATCCATGCTTGAGTTTGCTGTAAATGAATATGATGGACCCATTGCGATTAGATATCCAAGAGGAAATTCTAAATCAAATATAAATAATAGCTATGTTAAAGTAGAACTTGGAAACGGCACAGTTGTTGAAGAAGGAATGGACATAACAATTGTAGCTCATGGTAAAATGGTAAAAACAGCTGTGGACGTAAGAAATATTTTGAAAAGTCATAATGTTGATGCAGAAATAATAAATTTAAGATTTTTAAAACCTTTGGACAAGAATATTATTTTAAAATCAGCTAATAAAACTAAAAAAGTTTTAATAATAGATGAAACTGTTAAAGATGGTTCTATTGTTTTGAAAATCAATTCAATTCTTCCTGATAATATAAAAACGTTGTGTAAAACTCTGCCTGATGAATTTATAACACATGGTTCTGTTGATGAGTTGTTAAAACAAAATAAATTGGATGCAGAAAGTATATCTGAAGAAATAATCAATAAGTTTTTTAATTAATTATTTTTATAATTTATTTAAAATCTGCATGTATAAGCATATTTATCTTGATAATAAAGCATTTTATATTTGTCATCCTGAGCGAAAGTGAAGGATCTTGTATTTAGATAATTAATAGATTCTTTACTACGTTCAAATGACACTGTTTGAAATTTTCATTGACCTATATCTGCTTTATAAAGCAGATTTTTTTATTCTTAAATATTTACGGACTTATAAATTATTGAATTTAAAAAATAATACAAAAATGTATATGTTATTATGAAAAAAATAGAGAAAATCAATATTTGCTATTGATATTTTAAGAGTTTTAATTTAATATTAATATGTATAATTGTAATGTAATTTACTGTTTGAATTTTTAAATTTATAAATAATTATAGTTTTTAAACTGTTAAATATACTTGTAAGGAAAATTTAATCAAAACAACAGAAAAGGGGAAGGTTATGAACAAGGTAGAAATAATAATTGGCGAAAAAAAATACAATGTTACAACTGATGAAAATCCTACATATGTTAAAAAAATAGAAACAATTTTAAATGATCAAATAAATATTATTGCAAATTCAAATAAAAGATTTAACGAAATAGATAAATTAATACTTTCTTCGTTTGTTATTACTGATAAATATATTAAAATAACGGATGAAATAAATGATATTAAAAAAGAAATATATCACGAAATGCAAACTTTAAAAGAAAAAAATAAAGAAGCTATAAATGAAAAAGACGAAATATTATCTAAATTTGAATTATTAAATCAAGAAAAAGAAAATTACAAAGAAAAACTTTTAATAAAAGATACTGACAGAGAATATTTAAACTCACAAATAGCTAAACTACAAGAAAAAAATAATGAACTTGACGATCAGCTTTTAAAAAGTGAAATTCTTATTAATGAATTGAAAAATAAAAGCGAAGAGCTTAATGAAATAAATGAAAACTTAATGAAAGAACGAGAAAATTTCACTAAAGAATTAAGTTTCATGAACAACACAAAAAGTAGCTTAAATGGCAGAATTTCAAAACTTCAGTTAAAATTAAATGAAAAGGAACAAATAGTAACGCAATTTGAAAAACATATTAAAGATTTGAAAAAATCCAATGATAATAACTTAATTAAAATTGATAATTTAAATGAAGATAAAAATCAATTAAACTATGCATTAGAAATTAAAACAAAAGATATCTCTTCTTTAAACAACAAAATTACTTTAATGCAGCAAAAGTTAAATGATAAAGATGAAATAGTTAATGCAAGAGATAAGGTAGTAAATGAATTAAAAAGAAATAATGAAGAATTAAAAGTAAAATATGAGCAAATAAATGAAGAAAAAGAAAAATACCTTGAAGAATTATTAATGATTAATAATGACAAGGAAAATTTAATAAGTAAAATAAATGAATTACAGGAAAAACTAAATAGAAAAGAAGCTGAAAATTTCCAAAATGAACTTGAAATAAGCAAACTAAAAAAGGAAAATAGAGAGCTTGAAGAACTATTAGAAAAAGAATCATCTGTATAAACAAAAGGAGAAATAATGAAAAAAACAATAGAACTTTTAGCACCAGCAGGAAGTATAGAATCATTTTATGCAGCAGTAAACTCAGGAGCAGATTCTGTTTACTTAGGTGGCAAAAGCTTTAACGCAAGACAAAATTCACAAAATTTTGATAATGATGAATTAATGGATATCGTAAGATATTCACATAACAAAGGTGTAAAAGTATATGTAACATTAAATACTGTTTTAAAAGATGCTGAAATTGTGGATGCACTTAATTTTGCTGTATTTTTATATGAAATAGATGTGGATGCAGTAATAGTACAGGATTTAGGTTTATTATATTTAATTAAAAAATATATTCCAGATTTAGATGTTAATATGAGCACTCAGGCTGCTATTTATGATGAATATGGAGTTAATTTCTTTGACAAATACAAAGTAAAAAAAGTTATATTAGCAAGAGAATTATCTTTACCACAGCTTAAAGAAATAACTAAAAATACAACTATTGATTTAGAAGTATTTATGCATGGAGCACTTTGTGCTTGTTATTCAGGTCAATGCTATATGTCAAGTTTCTTAGGCGGTAGAAGCGGTAATAGAGGAAAATGTGCACAACCTTGTAGATTAAATTATAGTTTTTTTGATAAAGAAGCGGCGAATTTAATAGGAGATTTTGAAGAAACTCCTTTATTAAGCATGAAAGACTTTAAAGCTGGGGAAACTATATATGATTTAATAGACGCAGGAATTAAAGCGGTAAAAATTGAAGGAAGAATGAAAGGCCCTGAATACACTTCTTCAGTTGTTGAATATTATAGATATTTAATAGATAATTATGAAAATGTTAATAAAGGATATTTAAATGCTCTTGAAAATAAAGCTATATCTACTTTCAGCAGAGGATATACAAATTCTTATTTAAAACCAAGCCCTGAAGATGAAATGTTTGCAAAAACAAGCTCAGGAGTTAAAGGTGAAGATATAGGAGAAATTGTAGAAGAAGTTAAGGATAAAGCACAGGAATTTTCAGAGTTTAGAAGAAATGATGTTGAGTTTGACATAGTTCTAAAAGTTGGAGAACCAGTTGTATTAACAGCATTTGATGGGAAAAATAAAATTGTAGTTAAATCAAAGGAACTATGTGAAACAAGTGAAAAGAATCCAGCAACGGATGAAATTATAACAGAACAAATAAGTAAATTAGGAAGCACTATATATAAATTAAAAAAATTAAGCATTCAAAAAGATGAAGGTGTATTCATTAGAAAAAGTACATTAAATCAAATAAGACGTGACGCTACTGAACAATTATATGAATTAGGTGCGTACATATACTCAAGACCTGATTTGGATGAATTTTCTCAAAATGCTTTATTTAATTTTGAATATAAAAAATCAGGTGTTAAACCATCCTTAAGTTTAAAAATAAATTCAGTTGAGGATGTAGAATTAATTGATCCAGTAAAAATCAAAAGAGTTTATGTACCATATGATTTAGATTTTGAATGTTTAAATAATATTAATGATAATGTGGAAAAATATTTATATATTCCAAATATAGTTTCAAAAGCTCAATATTCATCGTTTGAAAAAAATATGAAAACATATGATAAATTATTTGACGGAGTTTGTGTAAACAATGTTGGTAGTTTTAACTTTTTCAAGCAAAAAAGCAAATTGAAAATACATTGTGGCTCATTTTTCAATTTAATAAATACATTTACTGCTGAATTATTAAAAGAGCAGGGAGCAGAAGGTTTTACATTTTCAGTTGAAGCAAATATAAGAGATATACAAAGTGTAACGGCAAATGTAGATATTAAATCAGAAATAGTATCCCATGCATATGTTCAAATGATGGTTATGAAAAACTGTCCTATGTCCGTATTAAAAAATTGTAAAAATCAAATAGATTGTAATAAATGTGAATATAGAAGTAAAATTTCATTAAAAGATAGAAAAGGCGTTCACTTTAATATTGAAAGAGAAAATAGATTATCCCATATTTATAATAGTGTACCTCTTACTTTGATAGGAAAAACAGATGATTTTGTAAGAAGCAATATAGATTATTATTTTGTAGATACTAAATGGGAAGAAGATATAGAAGATATAATAGATGCATTGTATTGTGAAATTAACGGAGTACAAACGTCAAACGTACTTCGTGAAAACAACTTTACAAGAGGCCACTACCTCAAAAACATCCTTTAAAAAA
>JARBUP010000392.1 GCA_029239575.1 Bacillota bacterium | reverse complement strand
TATAAATTTAACCGTGTTTGGATGAACATCTCCTAAGTCTGTTTCTGTAAATTTAACTTCTATTCCATTTTCCGCAGCAATATCAAATGACCTTTTTAAATTTTCATCCCATGGATCCATGTTAAGTATTCCAGCTACCAATGCTTTGTCTGTTCCATGACCCTTGTAAGTCTGGGCAAATGAACCATGAAGTAAAAACTCGACTTTTTTAATTTTTCCTCCCGAAACAATGGCTGCAACTTTTGCTAATCTTGCAGCACCTGCTGTATGAGAACTTGAAGGTCCAATCATTATCGGCCCTAATATATCAAAAACACCGTAATCCCGCATAAAAATCTCCTCTTAGACATTGCATTATTTAATCGTTCTTTTGAATTGAATCAACTATCATAGCAACTGCTTGGTCTCCTGATACATTACATGCCGTCCCGAAACTGTCCTGCGCTATATACAGTGCAATCATCAATGCAAGCATAGGTTCTGTAAATCCCAAAATAAGCTCTAATACACCCAAGGAAGCCATTACTGCACCCCCTGGTACTCCAGGAGCAGCCACAATAGTAATTCCAAGCATTGCTATAAATCCGAAATATGCTTCGAAACTTACCGTCAAGCCATTTAACATCATAACAGCCATTGCACATGTAGTCAATGTTATTGTGCTGCCAGACATGTGTGTAGTAGCGCACAAAGGAACAACAAATTCTCTGATACCCTTTGATATGCCCATTCTTTCAGAACATTGAAGGTTAACAGGAATTGTAGCTGCTGATGATTGTGTTCCTAATGCAGTCATATACCCAGGAATTTGATTTTTTAAACAAAATCCCAGGTTCTTTTTTGAAATAGTACAACCAATAGCAAATTGCAATACTATTATAAATAAATGCATTGCAATTACAATTAAAAATACCTTCCAGAATACTGAAAATACAGTAGCAACCTGACCAGTATGCGTCATGTTGATAAAAACACCAACTATATATATTGGCAATAAAGGAATAATAACACTTTCAATTACCTTTGTTATTATTTTTTGAAAACCATCTGCAGCTTTTCTCAAAGGTTGGTTGTCGATTGCAGAAATACCTAAACCCAAAATAAAAGCCAATATTAAAGCAGATACAACTTGCATAATAGCTGGCATTTCTACTTTAAAAAACGGTTCTAACGCAGCTGCTGATTCAGTTATGTTGCCTGCAGTTCCAGGTGTAATGAATGTTGGTAAAAATGTAACACCAACAAAATATGCAAAAATACCCGATATAAGTGTAAAGCCATATGCAACAGCCACAGTTATACCTAAAAGTTTCCCTGCACCAGTTCCTAATTCTGCAATACCTGCTGTAACAAATCCTAATATCAAAAGTGGTATGATGAAGCCTAAGAAATTACCAAATATGGAACTGAAAGTTACGAATATTCTGTTGATCCAATCTGGAGCAAAACTCCCTAAAATCAAACCAAAAATTATTCCTATAATTATTTTAGATATAAGCCCAAGTTTAAATTTCTTTTCTTTCATTATTAACTTTTCTCCTTTAAATTACTTTATATGTAATATTTCCTCAATTTTTTTAATTATACCAAACAAAAAAGCTCAATATCAGAATTGAGCTTTTGCGCTATTGTTATATATTTTTAAAAGTTTCAACCGCATGCTTAAGTTTATTTACAATCGGAAGATTGTAAGGGCATTTTCTTTCACATTTTCTGCATCTTACACAGGACGTCGCTTTAACTGGAAGTGCTTCATATTTATTCTTTCCGTATTCCGGCAAATTATATCTTGTTACATATCCTTCAAAAAGGAATACATTTGGTATGTCAATGCCTTCAGGACATGGCTTACAGTAACCGCACCTTCTGCAAAAATCATTTCCTAATATTTCAATTTCCTTATTTAACTCTTCCTGCTCCTCTGCTGTAAGAGGTTCCGTGCTGCCTCCTATAGAAGCATTCTCAATAACCTGTTCAACAGAATCCATGCCTGGTATTGCAATATTAATTAAATTGCTGTTTATAATATATTTAAGTGATAATTTTTGTTTTGTAAATGCTCCTCCTGCCATTGGCTTCATGGCAATTGTCCCAAGTCCCTTTTCCAGTGCTTTTGCAAACAATTCTTCTCCTTGTGACTCTACTGGATTGAAAGGGAATTGTATTGTTTCAAATTCATCTTGTTCTATTGCCTGCATTTTCCTTGGCTTCAACCAATGCTTTTAATGCTCCGTTTTCAGAAAGTACAGTATCTAACATTTCCTGTTTACTCACATTGTGAACCTGAAACAAATCGATGTAATTAAGCTGCATGGTTTTTAAACTTTTTTCTATTGCAGTCTTCATGGATTCATAATCATAGCTCATTGATTTAGTTGCTATATAAAAATTTTCTCTGCCAGCTTCCTTTAAAGCATTACCAATATACTGTTCACTTACTGTATAACCTTGTGCAGTGTCTATAAAATTAATTCCTCTGTTTTTTGCTTCAACTATTATTTTTGTTGCTTCTTCCTGATTTACCCTTTGAATGGGTATGCCTCCGAAACCAACAACAGAAACTTCCATTCCTGTTTTGCCCAATAATACTTTTCTCATTTTTATCTCCTAAGTCATGATACATAATTATATAACAGCCGAAGAATAACGTCAACACACAAACATCCCGCAACCTGGTGGATTGCGGGATGCTTATATGATTTGGAAGAAGATAAAAAAAGTATTATCTTAATATAGTTATTTGCAATTTTACATAAATTATACATAATTTAAAAAATATTTTATATTAATTTATTGTAGAAGGTGAATTATATGAAATTTTTACTTGGTTTTCTCCCTATTTTTGTTTTATATATCGCTGTATTCAGATTCATTTATCTGGAAGACGGACTTACACTAATAATGCATGTCAGTCTTCCTATTATTATTGGTATCATTTTAGCTTCCGTCTTAAATCCGATGCTTGTGTTTATCCAAAATAAATTAAATATTAGAAATCGATATGTGGCAATAATTATAACATTTTTAATTATTATATTTATTATCTCCTTAATTGTAACTATTATTACACCTAATATAATCCATAGCATAAAACAGTTAATAAGAGACTTGCCGGTTTTATTTTACAAAGCAGACAAATACCTTTCCAATTTTGGTAATGGAAACACCCTGCTTAAAAGTGCATTGGCTGAGATGACCATTAAGCTTTCCTCTCTCATGTCATCTATGTTAAATTTCGCAATTGAAAAGGTTATAAACATTTTCGCTGCTATTGGCAATACAATGCTTGCTACCATAATTTCCATTTATGTACTCATTGATAAAGAAAAGATAGAAAGATGGACCTTGCTGTTTTCCTCCGCAGTTTTAGGGAAAAAAACATCATCAGAAATGTTTAAAATAATCCACAACCTTTATGATAATGTGTCAAGTTACATTGTCGGTAAGTTAATTGCTTCTGTTATTACTGGATTATTAATGTTTATTGGCTCGAAATACATTATCAAGACGCCATACCCTGCAATTGATGGGTTAATTATTGGAATTACAAACATCATACCTTACTTTGGAACATTTATAGGCGGTGTTCCAATACTTTTGATAAACATGTTATATAATTCACAAAAAGGATTTTTAGTTCTCATATATATCTTGATTGTGCAGCAAATTGACAGTTTAATTATTGACCCAAAAATTTTAAGTAGCAGACTCTCCATTAAACCCATTATAATAATAATGTCTATAGTCATAGGTGGGGGATTATTTGGTCCCGTGGGACTATTTCTGGCAACACCGGTTGCAGCATTAACTAAGTCAACAATAGATGCTTTTATGAAATATAAACTAAAAGAAAATAATGGCGATAATTCTATGAAAAAATGAAAAGTGTGCACATTTGTGGATAAATCTGTTGACAACTGCCTAAAAAAGCATAAAATTTGTGTATAACTACTTTAAACATTTTTATACACCTGTGCATAACTCATAGAAAAAAAGGTAAATTACTTATGTGGAACGATAAAAGATATCATACTTTAGATTATGAAATGAAAAAAATCTTCGGCGAAA